>NZ_CAXQBR010000012.1 GCF_964222135.1 Euzebya sp. | reverse complement strand
CCAGGAGCTGGACGTCGGCGACCCCGCCGACCCCGCCACCACGGTCGCGTCCCTCCTCGACGACGAGACCCCCGACCGGGTGCGGTCCTGGGTCGACGAGGCCGAGCAGCGCGGCGCCCGCCTCCTCACCGGCGGACGGCGGGAGGGACGGGTCGTGTGGCCCACCGTCCTCACCGACGTCCCGACGGACTGCCGGGTGTGGCGCGAGGAGGTGTTCGGCCCGGTCGTGGTGCTCGCCACCGCCGAGGACCTCGACGACGCGATCCGGCTGGCCGAGGACACCCGCTTCGGCCTGAACGCCGCGATCTTCACCGAATCCCTCGACGTCGCGTTCACCGCGATCCGGCGCCTGCACGCCGGCACGGTCCTCGTGAACGAGGCCACGCAGTGGCGCACCGAGTTCGTGCCGTTCGGCGGCACCAAGGACAGCGGCACCGCCCGGGAGGGCCCCCGCTACGCGATCCAGCAGATGACCCGACCGAAGCTCGCCGTCCTGGCACTGGAGGCACGATGACCACCCCCAGCCCGCACCTCGCGGCCTCACCCTCCCCCGCGGCCGAGGCGGCGACCGCCGACGCGCCGGTCGGCATCCGCATCGAGGGGCTGCAGAAGGTCTACGAGCGCACCACCGGTCGCGAGATCGTCCGGACCCGCGCGCTGACGCACGTCGACCTGACCGTCGGCGCCAACGAGTTCGTCGCCCTGATCGGCCCGTCGGGGTGCGGCAAGACGACCGTGCTGAAGACCGTCGCCGGCCTGCTGAGCCCCTCCGCCGGGGTGATCACCGTCGGCGGGCGCCAGGTGTAGGGGCCCGGCACCGATCGCGGGGGCGTGTTCCAGCAGGCGGCCCTGCTGCCGTGGCTGACCGTGGAGCGCAACGTCACCCAGGCGCTCGAGTTCGCGGGGATCCCCCGCCGCGACCGCCAGGAGCGCGCCGACCGGTACCTCGAGCTGGTCGGGCTCGCCGCCTTCCACGACCACTACCCGGTCGAGCTCTCCGGCGGCATGCAGCAGCGGGTCGGCATCGCTCGGGCGCTCGCACTCGAGCCCGACGTGCTGCTGATGGACGAGCCCTTCGGCGCGCTCGACGCGATCACGCGCCACCACATGCAGATGGAGCTCCTGCGGATCTGGGAGCACGAGCGCAAGGCCGTCCTGTTCGTGACCCACTCCCTGGATGAGTCGCTGCTCCTGGCGGACCGCGTCGTGGTGATGAACAAGGGCGGCATCGCCGACGACGTCCCCGTCCCCATCGGCCGTCCGCGCGACCGCCAGACGATCAAGGACGACCCGGATGTGGCCGCGCTGCGGCTGCACCTCGAGTCGATGCTCTGAGAGGCCGAGTGACCATGTCGACCACCGCCCCCGCCCCCGCCGCCGCGGACGACGCCGCCCCTCGACCGGACGCCGTCGACCGCGAGATCATCTCCCTCGGCACGGCCCTGCGCCGCCAGGTCCTCAACTACGAGCGGCTGACCCAGCTGGTCATGGTCGTCGTGACCCTCGCGGTCTGGGAGTACTTCGGCCGTCGCCTCGGCACCTTCTTCCTCGCGCCCCCGTCGACGTTGGTCAGCGCGTTCGGCGAGATGATCGCCTCCGGCGAGCTGGTCGACGCGCTGCTCGACAGCCTCGCGTCCCTCGCCCTCGGCTTCGGCATCGCGGTCGCGGTGGGCGTCCCGCTCGGGTTCGCCATGGGGTGGTACGGGCCGGTCGGGCGGACCCTCAACCCGTTCGTCAGCGCCGGCTACGTGGTCCCGACCGCGGCGCTGGTGCCGGTGTTCATCATCTGGTTCGGGCTCGGCCTGACCGCCCGCGTGGTCACGGTCCTGCTGTTCTGCGTGTTCGAGATCATCATCAGCACCTACACGGGGGTGCGGAACGTCGACCCGGTGCTGGTCGACGCGGCGAAGGCCTTCGGCGCCAACCGCCGCCAGCTGTTCGTGAAGGTCGTGTCCCGCGCCTCCCTGCCCTACATCTTCGCCGGCCTGCGGATGGGCGCGGCACGGGCGGTGAAGGGGATGGTGGTCGCCGAGCTGCTGTTCGCGGTCACCGGGCTCGGCGGCGTCATCCAGACCGCCGCGAACTACTACCGCACCGACAAGGTCTTCGTGCTGGTCATCGTCCTCGCGGTCCTCGGGGTCGCGATCTCGGCCGGCATCCAGTGGCTGGAGCGTCGCGTCACGCCCTGGTCCGCGGGTCATCGCTGACCCGTCCCACCCCCCTGATGGCCCTACGAGCCGGCCAACCCCGACGAGGAGCACCGAGAGATGACACGAACACGACTGCACGCTGCCCTGATCGCCCTGCTGGCGATCGTGGCCCTCAGCGCCTGCGGCGGCGCGGATGACCCCGCCGCCGACACCGACGACGAGCCGACCGCAGCCGATGCGGGCGGGGACGAGGCCGACGATCCCGGCGAGGCCACCGAGGCCGCTGACGACGCCGGCGGCGCCGACGTCACCGGCTTCCGGGTCGCCTACGCCTCCGACCTCGACCCGAACGACATGGCCGACCAGCTCGGCCTGCAGGCCGTCGACGCCGAGGTGACCGCGCTGACCGAGGACAGCGCCGTGGCCGCCGGCCTCAACAACGGCGACTTCGACATCGGCAACATCGACGTGACGGCGGCGATCAAGGCGATCCAGGGCGGCGTGCCGCTCACCATCGTCTACCCCTCCCAGAACGTCCCCGAGTTCGTCATGGTCGCCCAGGCCGAGTACACCGAGATCGCCGACCTCGAGGGCGCCACGGTCGCCTACCACGCCCCGGGTTCCCTGACCGAGATCGTCCAGCGCGAGCTCGTCCGCCAGACCGACCCCGCGCTCGAGGACTCCATCGACTGGACGGTCCTGCCCGAGTCGCCGAACCGCGCGACGGCCATGGCCGCGGGCCGCATCGACGCGACGTCACTCGAGTTCCTCGACGTCCTCGCGCTGCAGGAGGAGGGCGAGTTCACCGTCCTCGGCAGCTGGGGTGACCTGGAGGGGGAGAGCGCCAACGCGCTCGCCACCGCCTGGGTCGTGAGCGACGAGGCGCTCGAGACCGACCGCGACCGGATCGAGGCGTTCCTCACCGCCATCCAGGAGGGCTACGACACCGTCTACGAGGACAAGGACGCCTGGATGGCCGTCGCGACCGAGCAGATCGCCGACATCGACGAGGAGCGCCTCAGCGAGGCCTACGACTACTACACCTCCATCGAGATGTACCCGCGCGCCGGCGAGAACCCGATCACCGAGGAGCGCTGGACCGGGCTGGACGCGTTCTTCCGCCAGATCGGCGAGTACGAGCAGGAGGCGCCACTCGACATGGTCGACCTGGACCTGGTCGAAGCCGTCAACGGCGGCTGAGGCCCCACAGCCGGCCGGGCAGGTCCCGCATCCCCCCCACGGGGCCTGCCCGGTCTCAACCCTCCCCACCCCCGTCCCCGACAGCCGAGGACCACGTGACCCCCACCCCACCACCGGCACCGCGCGGCATGGTCGCCTCACAGCACCACCTCGCCGTCGACGCCGCCCTTACGATGCTCGACGCCGGCGGCACCGCAGCCGATGCCGCGGTCGCCGCCGCGGCCGTCCTGACCGTGGTCGACCCGCGATCGACCGGTCTCGGCGGTGACCTCTTCGCCCTCTACTGGGCGCCGGGCGCCGACGCGCCGACCGGCCTCGAGGCCGTCGGCACGGCCCCGGCGGGGCTGACCCCGGACGCGATCCGCGCCGCCGGCCACACGCGCATGCCGGTCGACGGTCCGTGGAGCATCACCACCCCCGGGGCACCGGCTGGCTGGACCACCCTGCTCGAGCGCTACGGCAAGCTCGACGTGGCCACCGTCCTCGACCCGGCCATCCGCCTCGCCCGCGACGGGTTCGTCGTCAGCGCGGCCGTGGCCGACGAGTGGACCGGCGCGGTCGCCAAGCTGACCCGCGACGAGGCCGCCACCGCCACCTTCCTGCCGGGGGGTCGTCCGCCGACCGCCGGCGAGACCTTCGCGCTCCCCGACCTCGCCGACACGCTCGAGACCTTCGCCGCGCACGGTGCCGATCCGTTCTACCGCGGCCCGCTCGCGGAGCGGATCGGCGAGGCCGTCCAGCGCCTCGGCGGGCCGTTGACCGCCGAGGACCTGGCCGCCTGGACGGGGCCGCGGTGGGTCACCCCCCTCTCGGTCCGCTTCCGCGACCTCGACGTGTGGGAGATGCCTCCGCCCGGTCAGGGGCTCGTCGTGCTGCAGGCCCTGGCGACCCTCCACGGGCTGGACGTCGGTGACGTCGTGACCCAGGACCACCAGGCGATCGAGGCGCTCAAGTGGGCCTTCGCCGACGCGAACGACCACATCGCCGACCCGGACCTCGCCGACGTCGACGTCGACCGGCTCCTGTCCGACGACCACCTCGCCGAGCGGCGGCGCCAGATCGCCGACGGCGTGGTCGTCGAGGCTGACGTCGGACGGCCGAGCGACACCGTCTACGTCGCGGTGGCCGACGACGAGGGCGGCTCGTGCTCGTTCATCCAGAGCGTCTACGACGGGTTCGGCTCCGGCGTCGTCGTCCCGGGCACGGGCATGGCGCTGCAGAACCGCGGATCCGGGTTCGTCCTGCGCGACGGCCACCCGAACGCGCCGGCGCCCGGGAAGCGGCCGTACCACACGATCATCCCGTCGATGCTGTCGCGGGACGGCGCGTTCGTCGGGTGCATGGGCGTCGTCGGCGGCTACATGCAGCCCCAGGGCCAGGTCCAGGTGCTGCGGAACCTGACGGATCGCCGGATGACGGCGCAGGAGGCCTGCGACGCCCCCCGCTTCCGCGTCTACCGGGGTCGGGAGGTCGCCCTCGAGGACGGCTACGCCCCGACGACCCGGGAGGGACTGGCGGCCCGCGGCCACGACCTCCCTCCGCTGCACCCCCACGAGCGCGGCGGCGCCCAGCTGGTCCTCCGCACCGACGACGGGTACGTCGGCGGGTCGGACCACCGCAAGGACGGTGTCGCCCGTGGCCGCTGACGACGTGACGTCCACCCGGGGGATCGGCCTCAGCCTGCCCAACCGGGGGGTGCTGTTCGGTGCCACGACGACCGAGGAGATGATCGCGCTCACCGAGCGGGCCGACGCCTCGCCCCACCTCGACAGCGTCTGGGTCGGCGACGGGCTGGTCGCGAAGGCCCGCCTCGAGTCCGTCGTCGCCCTGTCGGCCATCGCCGCGCGCACCAGCCGGGTGCGGCTGGGGGTCTGCTGCCTGGCGACGTTCCCGCTGCGCCAACCGGTGCTCTTCGCCGTGCAGTGGGCCAGCCTCGACCTGCTGAGCGGCGGCCGGACGCAGCTGGCGGTGTGCCTGGGCGCCCCGACCGCGCGCAGCGGGACGAACCCCTTCGCCGAGCTGGACGCGATGGGCATCCGCCGGGAGGACCGGGTCCCCCGGCTGGAGGAGGGCATCGCGGTGCTCCGCGCCCTGTGGGCCGGCCCCGCCGCGTTCGACGGGACCTACACGTCGTTCCCCGAGATCGACCTGCAGCCCCGCCCGGTCCAGCAGCCCTGCCCGATCTGGATCGCGAGCAACCCGAACCCCGCCGTGCTGTCGCCGGAGCGGTACGCGGCCGCGATCGACCGCGTCGGACGGCTGGCCGACGGGTGGCAGTCGACCGTCGTCACGCCCGAGGACTTCGGCGTCCGGTGGGCCGAGGTGCGCGAGAGCGCCGGCTCGTTCGGCCGGGACCCCGACGCGATGACGTCGTCGGTGCACCTGATGATCAACCTCCACGACGACGTCGCGGCAGCCCGGGCAGAGGCCAAGACGTTCCTCGACACCTACTACTCCATGGACGTCTCCGACGACGTCATGGACGCCTGGGGCGCCTACGGCCCGCCAGACGTGGTGCTCGAGCGGCTGTCGGCCTACGTCGACGCCGGCCTCGACGTCCCCATCCTCCGCTTCGCCAGCTACGACCAGCAGGGGCAGCTCGACCGCGCCGACGCCGAGCTGCTCGGCCAGCTCCGCGACCTCCTCGGCGTCACCGCGGCTGGACGCCCGGCGTGACCGCCACCTCGGTCCTGGCCGACGTCGAGGCGCTGCTGCTCGCGCTGCTGGCGGTCGACACCGCCGTGCCGGACGGCGAGACCGAGGTCGCCCCCGGCGACCCGCGGATGATCCGGGCCGTCGACGAGGTGCTGATGCCCCTGGTCGACGAGCTGGCACCCGACGAGGTGCGCCGCCACGCCGACGGGGAGGTGGCGGCACGGTTCGGGCCGGCGGGCGACGACGGGTTGCTGGTGCAGACCTACGTGGTCAGCCAGCACGGCAACCTGATGCGCGACGCCCACCGGCCCCGCATCGTCGACGGGGCGCCGCTCGGCCTGTTCGGCCCGACCGCGGTGGGGCAGGGCGCGAACCAGAACAAGGGACCGATGGCCGCGGCGCTCAGGGCGCTCGCGACCCGTCCCGCCGGGCTGGCCCGGCCGGTGTGGCTGACGTTCAGCCTGGAGGGCCGGTCGAGCCACGGCGGGTCGCGTCGGCTGCTCGACGACCTCGAGGTGCGGGCTGCCGCGGGCGTGGTGTGCATCGGCACCGACCTGGCGGTGTCCGTCGCCAACCGCGGCCGGGCCGACGTCGTCGTCGAGGTCGCCGGCGCCTCGGCGCACTCAAGCCAGCCGTGGCTCGGCCGCAACCCCCTCGAGGGCGTCGCCGACGTCATCACGGCCTTGCGGACCCTGCCGCTGCCCGCCGCCCACCCCGACCTCGGCGGTGTGACCGCCACCCCGTTCCGCGTCGAGGCGTGGCCCGTCGCCCCCCACACCCTCCCCGCGGGCGCCCGCGTCGTCGTCGACCGGCGCCTGCTGCCCGGCGAGGACCCGTCCGCGGCCGTCACCCAGGTGCGCGACCACCTCGCACACCGGCTGGGGGACCGCGCTGGTGACGTGGCCGTGTCCGCCGGCGAGGTGATGCTGCCCGCCCAGGTCGACCCCGCCAGCCCTCTCGTCGTCGCCTTGCTGGACGGATTGCGGGCCGCTGGGGTGGCCGAGCCGCGGACCATCACGTCGAAGAACACCTTCGACGCGGGTTGGGCGTGCCACCGCGGCATCCCCACCGCCATGTTCGGCCCCGGCCGTCGCCACTTCGACGCCGGGGTCACCGCCACCGAAGCGGTCGCCCTGCAGGACTGCGAGGACGCCGCCACCGCCCTGCGCCACGCCATGGAGGCGCTGTGCTGCTGACCCCTGTGCACCTGACCCCACCCACACCCCCACGGAGGACCCGATGACCACGCCGATGTTCGACGAGAGCGAGATGCGCGCCCGCGCCGAGCGGGCCCGCGAGCTGATGGACGCCCAGGGCATCGACGTGCTGCTCGCCACCGGCGACTTCTCCGCGGGGCTCAACTACTACTGGTTCAGCGGCCACCAGCCGCGGGACTACCAGCTGAACTTCAGCCGCCCCCACATCATGGTGCTGCCCCGCGACGGCGAGCCCTTCCTGTGGATCTACAACGTCAACGAGCAGAACGCCCGCGACCTGTCCTGGGTCGCCGACGTCGTGCCCTACAACCCGCCGTTCATCGGCGTGGACCTCGCCAAGGAGCTGACCGCCCGCGGCTTCGGCGACGCGACGATCGGGGCCGAGCTCGGCACCGACCACCGGCTCGCGATGCCGGCGGCGGAGTTCTCCTCCCTGGTCGAGGCGCTCCCCGACGCGACGTTCGTCGACGCCGGACCGCTGATCTGGCAGCTGCGGATGATCAAGAGCGACGCGGAGCTCGACTACATCCGCCAAGCCGACCACATCAACGGCGAGGCGCACCGGTTGGCCCTCGCCCGGATCAAGCCGGGGGACTCCGAGGTCGACGTCGCCCGCGCCTACGGCATGGCCTTCGTCGAGTGCGGCGCGGTCCGCCCCCCGTACGGCCAGATCCTCGTCGTGAGCGAGGCCAAGTCCCGGGCGCTGGGCCACCGCGCCCGGATGATGGGGCCGCTCGCGGAGTTCACCCTCGCCGACGGCGACCTGCTGTTCGTCGACAGCGGCGTCGTGGTGGAGGGGTACTGGGGCGAGTTCAACCGGATGGGCGTCGTCGGCGACCCCACGCCGGCGAAGGTCGGCCACCACGACGCGATCCGCGAGATCATCCGCCGGGCGATGGCCGAGGCGCTCGTCCCCGGCCGACCGTTCCGGGAGATCATGGAGCAGATGGTCGGCTTCGCGCTCGACCTCGGCTACACGCGTGACCACCTGGCCCAGTACGTCGGCCCGCCGTTCTTCCACCTGTGCCACGGCATCGGGCTGACCTCGAGCGAGCCGCCGTTCGTGCGGATGGACTCCGAGGACGTCCTCGAGCCCGGCATGGTCCTCAGCGTCGAGGCCTACATCCGCGCCGACGACGTCACGTTCGGGTCGGAGGAGGACGTGATCATCACCGCCGACGGCTGCGACGTGTTCAGCGACACCGACCCGGGCCTCATCCCGATCGGGGTGGACCGGTGAGCGGCGGTGCAGCGGGGACCAACCCGTTCGCCGGCCGGCGGACCCGGGTGCTGTCCACCGGTGACGTCCGGTCGCTGCTGAGCGTCACCGACACCCTCGACGTCCAGCGCCAGGCCTTCACCGCGCTGGCCAAGGGCACGGTCACCGCCGCCCCGAACAGCTGGCTGCGGCTGCCGGACCAGGAGCGCCGCCGTGGGTGGATCAAGGTGCTGGCCAGCCACGAGTCGAGCTCCCAGAGCCTGGGGGTGAAGGTGCTGGCCCGGTTCGCCGACAACCCGCCGGGCGCGAACCTCGGGTCGCTGGTCATGCTCTTCGACGACGAGGACGGGTTCCCCCTCGCGGTCATGGACGGGACGGTCCTGACCGGCCTGCGGACCGGTGCGGGCGCGGGTCTGGCGGCTGAGGTCCTCAGCACCCCGGATGCCAGGGCCGTCGGGGTGGTGGGCACCGGCGCGGTGGCCCGCGACTCCCTCACGTCGGTGCTGGCCGTCCGCCCGTCGGTCGAGGCCGTGACGGTCTACTCCCGCTCCGCCGATCGGCGTCGGGAGTTCGCCGCCTGGGCCGAGGCGTCCCTCGGCGTCACGGTCCGGCCGGTCGACGACGTGGCGGCGGCGGTCGAGGGTGCGGAGATCGTCATCACCGCCACCAACGCGCCCGAGCCGGTCCTCATGGCCGAGCACGTCGTCGCGGGCCAGCTGGTCGCCGCCATGGGGATCCGCACCGAGCTCGACCCGGCCCTGACCGCCGCGAGCTGGACCATCCCCGACGGGGTCGACGAGGCCGTGGCCGACGGCAAGATCTCCATCGCCATCGCCGCCGGGTTGATGACGGCGGACGACGTCGGCCCCGAGCTGGGCGCGGTCCTGCTCGACCCGCCCGGTCACGACCGCAACCGGATCGTGGTGTTCGACTCCTCCGGGGTCGGGGTGCAAGACGTCACGATGGCCCGGGTCGCCTGGGAGCGCGCCGAGCGCGACGGGATCGGGCAGCTGATCGACTTCGGGCTCGGGGAGACGATGTTGTAGACGGACTCGTACGTACCTGCTCCGGTCACGTACGTGCTAGCGTTGGCACATGGTGATCACCGCGTCGAAGCTGCGCCAGGACATCTACCGGCTGCTCGATCAAGTCCTCGAGACCGGTGAGCCCCTCGAGATCGAGCGGAAGGGCCGTCGGCTGCGCCTGGTACCCGACGAACGGCCGTCGCGGGTGGCCGCCCTCGACCCGCACCCCGGGACGATCCTCGGCGATCCCGAGGAGCTGATCCACCACGACTGGTCCGGTGAGTGGCGACCGGACCCGGTGCCGTGATCGCCCTCGACACCCACGTCGTCGCGTGGCTGTACGAGTCCGGTGCCGAGGCGGTGCCCGCGCGCATCGCCGCGCGCCTCGACACCGAGACCGTCCGCATCGCCCCGCCGGTCGTGCTGGAGCTGACCTACCTGCACGAGATCGGACGGCTCACGGTGCCGGCGGCGACGATGCTCGCGCACCTCTCCGCTCGCCTGGACGTCGCGCCGGAGGACCTGTCAGCCGCTGACCTGTTCGCCGCGGCCATCCCGCTGTCCTGGACCAGGGATTCCTTCGACCGGTTGATCTGCGCGCACTCGGCCGCGTTGGGCATCGACCTGGCGACCAAGGACGAGACCATCCACGCCCACCACGACCGCGCCGTGTGGTGAGCACCGGGGTCAGCACGCCCACCTGACCGCGCTCCAGGTGGTGGAGCACCACGAGCCCTGGGTGTGGGTGGTGCTGACGTCCAGCAGGGCCACGTCGGGCTCCAGGCCGACGTCGGTCGCGGTCACCCGCAGCGTGTAGGTGCCGGCGGCCACGCCGAGGTGCAGGTGGAACTGCCCGTCCACCACGGCCCCGCCCGGGAACGGCGCGGTGAGCGACACCGTGCCGGTGGCGTCGGTGATTACGGTCTCGGAGCGCGTCGTGCAGCCCGCGTCGGCGCAGACGGCCACGGAGAGGCCCTGGACGGGGGTGCCGCCCGCGGTGACCTGGAGGCGCCCCTGCACCGTGGTCGGCCCGCCGGCGCCGGCGGCGGTCACCGTCCCGATGAGCACCACCCCGTCGGCCACCGCCGTCGCGGAGAGGGCCAGCGACGGGTCCGGCCGGACCTCGAGGGTGGTGCGGCGCACCGCCCCGCCGTACTCGACGACGAGGTCGTGGGTGCCCGCGGCGAGGCCGTCGAGGGTGAACGACGCCCGGCCGTCGGGTCCGATGGGCGCAGGCGTCGACGTCGCGTTGACGGTGAGGGTGGCGGTGCCGCTCGTGACGGGCGATCCGTCGCGTGAGGCCCGCACGACGACGGTGCCCTGGTCGGCGCCGGCCGTCGCGTAGGCGTGGGTCGGCACGGTGACGAACGCCACGGACGGGCCGGAGGGCGTCGAGGTCCCGCCCCCGGTCGAAGCGGCGGTCACGGTGACGGTGGCGGTGTCCGACAGCCCGCCGGCCGCCACCGCGAGGATGTGCGTCCCCGCCTCGGCGATGACGAGGCCGGCGAACGTCACGCGGCCGTCCTCGCCGGCGGTCGCGGTGCGGGTGGGGGCGGGGGAGGACAGCACGACCTCGACGCCCTCGAGGGACTCGCCCTCGACGGCGACCCCCACGGCGAAGGCCGGACCGGCCGTCACGGTCGTGGGCGCGTCGGTGACGGCGACGCCGGTCACGACCGGCCCGACCGGCTCCTCGACCGGCGGGTCGTCGGCGATCGTGACCTCCTGCAGGTCCGCGGGGTCGCCGCCGACCGCGACCACGCCGTCGCCGCACGCCGGGGCGGACACCGTCGGCATGCACCAGACGTCGAGGTCGCCGGCCTGGGCGAAGGCGGGCTGGTCGAGGAACGCGGCGGTCTCCGGGGTCAACCGGTCGCCGTCGGTCAGCAGGACCGCGTAGCCGTTGCGGGCCGCCAGGCCGGCCAGCGCGTAGGCGTCCAGGAACGCGCCGTCGGCGTACCCGTCGACCAGCACCACGCCGGCCAGGTCGGCCGGGTCGAGTCCGCGGGCGAGGCTGACGGCGATCGCCGTCCCCGCGCGGGTGTCGGCGGAGGGGGAGGAGACGCGGTCGACCGCCTGGCCGTGCTCGTCGGCGAGGGTGTCGAGGACGTCGTCGGACACCGCGGCGGGTCCGCCGACGACCGTCGTCCGGGTCACCTGCGGGTTTGCCGCGTAGAACGTCCGGGTCGCGGCGGGGTCGGCGTCGGTCGAGGTGAGCACCGTCGGCACGCCTGAGGCCGCGGCCCACGCGCCCAGCCCGGCGGCGTCCGCGAAGGCGGCCTGGGGGTCCTGGGCGGTCCCGAAGGCACGGGACAGGGTGACCGAGGTGTCGACCCCGGCGTACGCGGCGACGGCGGCGGCGGTCTCGATCCGTGCGGTGCCGGCGAGTCGCTCGACGGCGAACCCGGCGCCTCGGAGTTGGGCCTCGGTCGCCTCGCCGACTGCCGAGGTCCCGCCGACGATGACGACTTCCCGGGCGCCCAGCCGCTCGAGCTCGGCGGTGTGCCGGGGGGTCAGCCCCTCGACGGGGTCGACGTAGTGCAGCGGCGACTCGCCCTGCAGGACCCCGGATGCCAGAGCGTCCGCGCCGTCGGCGCCCGTGGCGAGGACGACGGTGTCGGCGGCGTCGAACGTCGCCCGCGAGGCCAGCAGCCCGACCTGGGCGGCCGGGCTCACGTCATCCTCGGCCAGCGACAGGTCGACCCGCACCGAGCCGGGGACCTGCGCCCCCGCCGCCGGGACGCCGAGCGGCGACAGGGCCAGTGCCATGACGACCGAGATGATCCACCGTGTGCGCATCGCGTCGAGACTCCCCGGTGCGCTCCAGCCACGGCCGCGGATCGACCGGTTCAGCGCACAGGAGGATCACGTCGGCAGCCCGCGTCGGGAGTTGAGTCGCGGCGCGTCCCCCGTTCAGCCGAACAGCTCATCCAGGTCGACGACGACCGACGGGACGGCGCTGGACATCAGCACCCCGCCGGTGATCTCGTCGATCGATCTCCACCTCTCCCCCTCCGGTCGGGTGTGGACGTGCACCCGACGGTCGGGGATGTCGACCACCCAGTACTCGGGGTAGTCCGCGCCGGCGTAGCGGCGCGCCTTCTCACCGAGGTCGAAGGCCCCCGAGGAGCTCGCCACCTCGATCACCAGCAGCGCCTGGGAGGGGTGGTCATCGAGGTAGCGGCCGGCCGGGATGACCTGCAGGTCCGGTTCGGGGAGGGTGAGGTCGTCGACGGCCAGCGGGGTCTGCACACCGATGTCGTAGCGGTCGCCGACCGCGCGGACCAGCAACTTGGTCAGCCAGCGGATCATGTCGCTGTGACGTCCGCCCTGCGGGCTCATCTCGACCAGCACCCCCCCGACCAGCTCGACGTGGGTGCCCTCGAACAGGCCCTGGTCGACCAGCGCCTGGAACTCCCGCCGGTGGAGGGGGCGGAAGGCGTCGGGCAGCTCGGCGGTGGGGGCCGTGGTCACCGTGGTCACCTGCGCAGTCTCGGCCGGGAGCGGACGTCGCCGCATCCTCGGGGTGTGGACAAACCTACCCCCCATTCCGTTCGCGGGCCTTCGCCCAGCGTGGCATCAGATCGGATACCATCCATCCATGGGGTTGGCTGCCACCATCATCCGCGAAGCCCGCTCTCGTGCCCGGTTGAGCTTGCGCGAGGTGGCCCGCCGTGCGGGGACGTCACACGCCACGGTGCGCCGGTACGAGCGTGGTGAGGTCGACCCGCGCATGGCCACGCTCGAGCGCATCGTGGCGGCGTGCGGGTACGAGATGCGAGTCGTGCTCGACGAGCCCGACACGTCACAGATCCGACGAACGCGTGATGGCGGCGATGTCCCCCGCCGACCGGGTGCGCTCCGTGGCAGCGGTGGACCGCCTCCGGGGGCGGGTCCCCTGATGAGCGCGGCCTTCGACCCCCTGCGGTCTCTGCGCGCGTTCGCCGACCTCCGACGCGGTCCTCAGCCCGAGCGGTGACCCGCGGGCACCGGCCGGTCCACCGGCGCGTACGCCACGACGACGACTTCGTATGCGGCTCATCGATCGCACTCCCTTTGACGGCGCGGACCATGAGTTCGGTCAGCCGACGCAGAGCGGCCCCGCCGTGGAGGGCGGGGCCGCGTTCGACACCGGTGGTGCTGGTCGGAGACCACGCTGACGTCGTCGATCAGGAAGCCCGCACCGTCGAGGGCGGGGGTGTCGGGTGAGCCGCCGACGCGGAACAGGAGGCTGTCGACCGTGCGGGTGGGCACGCCCTCGCACTGCCGGAAGTAGTCCTCCCACGAGGTGCCGGTGTGGACCAGCGCACCGTCGATCAGCACGCGGACGACGTCGTTCCCGACCCCGTCGACGGTGTCGATCTCGATCCGGATGGTGTGCGCGGTCGACCGGTCCAGACCGCTCTGGAGCTCGGTCTGGACGAACGCCTCACCGGTGTCGCACGCCGGCGGTGCCTGGTCGCTGACGAAGTCGTTGAACAGCACGGCCAGACCGTCAGCACGGTCCTCGACGGTCACCCACGACATCCGGGCACCGTCTCCCCTGTCGGGGCTGACCGTCACGAACTGGTCCACCTGCTCCGCGCCGGGCACCGCCGACGTCAGGGTGAACTCCGCTGCGAAGCTGTCCTGCAGCGGTCCCTTGATGCCGCCGGCACCCCCTTCGGCCGTCGACTCGCCGGCGTCGTAGTGGGCCTCGGAGCTGAACACGTGGTCACCGAAGCTGCCGCTAACGTCTGCGCTCGAGATCCGCAGTGCCCGGGATCCCATGCCTGTGGCACCGAAGGTCGTCGGGTCGACGATCTCCACGTCGTAGGGACCGGAGATCTGCCAGCCGAACTGCCCGTCGGGCGAACCCGGACCGAACCGCTCGAAGTCGGTGCTCACGCCCACACCCGGCGCCGGGATTTCGAAGTCGACGTGCTGGGCGATGTCCCCGCCCTCGACGACCAGGTCGTCGACCCAGCCGAGGAAGTCGCGGTACTGCCCGCCGCTCGAGCCGGCCTCGACGCGGATGTCGATGATCTGGTTGCCGGCCAGGGCGCTCGCGATGGTCGACCACTGGTAGCAGGTCCCGCCGGTGAGACCGGCAACGTTCCCGGTCGTGCGCCACACGGCACCACCGAGTGACCGCCACTCCTGCCAGGTCCCGGTCTGGAACGCGGGCAGCGGGGCGGCGACGTTCGCCGGGCACCACAGCGGGTCGAAGATCAGGTTGGCGTACCGACCCCCGCCGGGAGGTTCGTCTGGATCTTGGCGTTGATCGCCAGGTTGTTGCCCCGGACCGGGTCGACGTAGGTCGAGAAGTCGAACCGCGTCAGGTCGCTGATGTCGACGCCCTGCAGCTCGGTGCTGACCAGGCCGGTGAAGCCGGGGGCCTTGAGCGCGTCATCCGGGTTGGACGGGTCGTCGATCTGCAGGTCCAGGCGGGCCGCACCGTCACCGAGGGCGGGGTCGCCGGCGGCCGCTCGAAGATGGCGGGGACGGTCCGACGGGACGGCTGCGGGCCGTTGTCCGGCGTGGTCCACCCCTCCTCACCGACGGCGGTGACGAGGACCTCCTCGAACGGCTGGCGGATCGAGCGGCTGTCGGTCAGGTTGGCCGCGCAACACGGCGCCGGGCCTTCGTGACGATGGCGGCATCGCCCGGGAAGGTGTTGGCGCTGCGGATCGTGGCCAGCGGGTAGTCGTAGCTGCCGCCCTGGCACTCGTACTCGCGGACGTGGACGCCGTTGCTCGCGTCGAACGTGTTGCCGGTGATGTCGGTCAGGCCGGAGCTCGGTGCCGGCGGCACCTCGGAGGTCAGCGCGATGGCCGCCTCACCGTGACCGGTGAAGGTGTTGTCGACGATGGACCCGCGGCGGCTGTCGTTGGCGATGCCGACGCCGTTGCCGTCGAATGTGGAGGTGTCGACGTCGATGTCGGCGCCGGGGTTCAGGTACATGCCGATGTCGAGCCCGGTGAACGTGCTGCCCGTCACCGACCCGCTGCGGGTGCCGGGGGTGCCGGACACCGCCGTCGTGATGCCGCGGCTGAGGGTGCCGGAGAACCCGCCGGTGGTGAAGGTCATGCCGTCGACCGACAGGTCGTCGGCCTGGAGCAGGACCGCAGCCGGCTCGCCGGTGATGGGGAGGCCGCCGGTCAGGGTGAAGCCCGTCAGGTCGACGCCGTCGGCGGTGACGTGCAGGGCCGCCTGCACGGTCGGGTTCCCGACGCCCTGGATGACGAGGTCGGGCACGTCGACGGCGGCGACCGCGCCGTCGAACGCGTTGGCCGCGACGATCGCGTCGAGGTCGTAGGTGCCGGCGGCGGGGTATACGCCGACGTGCTGGTCGACGGAGCCGGTGAACGTCGATCCGGTGATCGTGCTGTCCTCGACGACCAGGACGGCATCGGAGCCGAGGTCGCCGTACACGTCGCGCTGGACCGAGGCGTCGTCGCCGGTGATGACCAGGTCCGACAGGGTCACGGGCGCGCCGGTCGTGCCGGCCTGCACCTCGACGCCGTACTGGCCGACGACGTCGATGGCGAGGTTCGAGATCGTGGTGCCGTCAGCCGGGTCGACCACGGTGATCGTGCCGCTCACGGCCGTGCCGCCCGCACCGCGGAGGGTGAGGGGGAGGTCGATCGTCGGGTCCTCGGTGAAGTCGCCGTAGGCGAGCAGCTCGTCACCGCTGTTGGCGGCGTCGATGCCGTCCTGGATCGTGTCGTGCTCGGTGCCCTGGGTCACGTTGATGACCGGGCCGTCGGTGACGCCCTCGTTGACGATGGCGTGCTGCCCGGGGGCCTCGTCGATCACCTCGACGTCCGCCGCGAAGGTGTTCGCGGGGATGACCGCGTCCAGGTCGTCGGGGTCGCCTGCCGAGAACGGGTACTGGCGGACGTGAGCGAGGTTGTCGGCGGCGAAGGTGTTGCCGGTGATCGTGGCGGTGGTGGTCGAGGCGTCGGTGCCGAGCCCGATCCCCTCCACCATCGAGGAGAACGTGTTGCCCTGGACGGTGACGGCCCCGCCGGTGTCGGTGGCGACGCCGGCGACGGAGTCGGAGAACGCGGTGCCGGTCACGGTGCCGGTGGCGGTCGGGTTGAACGACACGCCGGTGCACAGGCCCGAGAGGGCGCTGTCGGTCACGGTGACCGCCGCGTCCACGCTGGTCGCCAGCAGGACGCCGCGGTCCGGCGTGGTGCACCCGTCGCCGTCACCGGTGACGCTGATGTCGTCGAGGGCGGCGCCGCCGACGACGTAGACGCCGACGGGGTTGCCGGACGAGCCGATCGGGGGCGAGGGCGGTCAGGTCGAGGCCGGTGATCTCGACGCCGGTGCTGCTGACCTGGAGGGGTCCGATGACGGCCGTGCGGGTGTCGGCATCGATCGACAGGTCGGCCTGGGCGATGTCGACGCCGCCGGTGAACGGGCCGGTGCCTGCGAGGAGCTCGTCGTCGGCGTTCGCCGCCGCCACGGCGTCGAGCAGGGCCGACGCGCCGGTGTAGGTGACGTCCTGGGTCAGGTTGATGACCTCGTCCGCCTCAGGCGTCGGGCCGGGGGGAGGGGGAGGGGGTGGGGTGACGCCACCGCCACCGCCGTCGGGGGGGGCGGTTGCGGTGATCGTGACGGGGGGAGAGACCTCGCCTGCGGTGGCGGGGACG
>NZ_CAXQBR010000011.1 GCF_964222135.1 Euzebya sp. | reverse complement strand
CGTACCGCTGCACCAACAGCACGACCCCGACCAGCCCGATCACCGCCATCGCGACCTTGAAGGCCACCTCTCTGGCGTCCACCTCACCCACGCGACAACCCCCGTCGTCGACCACTCCCAGGCACCCGGCACGCTACAACCCCACCCCTCCCTCCAACACCCTCCCCTGTGGAGAACCACCGCGCAGCCGATCTCGCCCACATCGGGCCACATCGACCACGTCACCCTGACGACCGCGGACTACCGGGCGGGATCCGCCAACGCGATGTCCTGGGGCCGCACCGGCACCCGGGTGATCGGCGCACCCGTCGCCGCGCGGATCGCGGCGGCGATCGCCGGGGTGGACGAGATGGTCGGGGGCTCGCCCACGCCCTTCGCGCCGAACGGGGCGCCCGGCTCGGGCTGCTCGATCAGCGTGGCGACCACATCGGGCATGTCGAGCGACGTCGGGATCAGGTAGTCGGTGAACGACGGGTTCCTGACGAGCCCGCCGTCGACCACGACCTCCTCCATCACCGCCAACCCGACCCCCTGGGCGATCCCGCCCTCGATCTGCCCGACCACCGACCGGGGGTTCAGCGCGCGGCCGACGTCCTGCCCGGTGGCCATCTGCACGACCCGGACCAACCCGAGCTCGGGATCGACGTCGACCACCGCACGGTGCGCCGCGAACGCGAACGACACGTGGGCGTTCCCCTGCCCGTGCTCGTCGAGCGGCTCGGTGGGCGGGTGGTGGTGCTCGCGGACCTCCTCGATCGCCGAGTCCGCGAGCAGGGCAGCCACCGGGACCGACCCCCCGTCGACCCCGGACCCCTCCAACGGCACGACCGACCCGTCCCGCAGGTCCAGCAGCTCCCGCCGGGCCCCCTCCACCGGCACGTCCAGGACCGCGGACGCGCGCCGGAGCAGCTCCGCCCGCACGGCCTGGCACGCCAGCTGCACCGCGCCGCCGCTCATCCACGTCTGCCGGGACGCCGACGTCGACCCCGCCGACCCGATCGAGGTGTCGGTCGGGCCCAGCACGACCCGCGAGACGCCGAGCTCGGACCGCACGATCTGCAGCGCGAGGGTGTGGAAGCCCTGGCCGACCTCTGCCGCGGCGCACCGCACGGTGGCGACCACCTCGCCCGCGGCGTCGACCTCCACCCGCACGGCCGCGGTCGAGTAGTCGTCGAACCCCTCGGAGTACATCAGGTTCTTGAACCCGACGGCCATGCCGACGCCGCGGCGGACGTCCCGCGCCTCCACCACCATCCCGGTCCCACCCGGCAGTGCGACCGCCGCCCCGTCCGACCCGGCCGTCCCGGCCGTCCCGGCCGGCCCCTCCGGCGGCAGCGGATGGGCCATGGCGGCTTCGATCACCTCCCGGACCGGCGCGGTGCCGGTGATGACCTGGCCGGTGATGATCGCGTCGCCGGTCGACAGGGCGTTGCGCAGCCGCAGGTCGACGGGGTCCATCCCCAGTGCGGCGGCGAGCTTGTCCATCTGCGCCTCGTGCCCGACGCAGACCTGCACCGCCCCGAACCCGCGCATCGCCCCGCACGGCGGGTTGTTGGTCCGGACCGCGTACCCGTCGATCGCCGCGTGCGGCACCCGGTACGGCCCGCAGGAGAAGCACGTCGCGTTGGCGATCACCGCGGTCGAGGAGGAGGCGTACGCCCCGCCGTCGAGGACGACCCGCGCCTCCACCTTCACCAGCTCGCCGGTGGAGGTGGCGTGGTGGCGGTACCACATCCGCGCGGGGTGGCGGTGGACGTGGCCGTAGAAGCTCTCCTCCCGGCTGTACAGCATCTTCACCGGCCGGCCGGTCGCGAGAGCGAGCAGGCAGACGTGCACCTGCAGGCTGACGTCCTCCCGGCCGCCGAACGCCCCGCCGACGCCGGCGAGGTGCAGCCGCACCTGCTCGACCGGCAACCCGAGGCACGCCGCCACCTGGTCCCGGTCGACGTGGAGCCACTGGGTGGAGATGTGGAGGTCCACGCCGCCCTCGCCGTCCGGGATGGCGAGCCCGGACTCCGGGCCGAGGAAGGCCTGGTCCTGCATCCCGACCTCGTAGGTGCCCTCGACGACCACGTCCCCGGTCACCGAGTCGGGGTCGCCGTGGCGCAGCCGGATGTGGCGGAACACGTTGCCGTCGGGGTGGATCGGGTCGGCGTCGATCGCCGCCTCGGCGTCCGCGAGCGGCTCTAGGACCTCGTAGTCCACCCGGATCGCCTGCACCGCCCGCAGCGCGAGCTCGGGGTGGTCCGCGGCGACCGCCGCGATCGGCTCGCCGTGGTAGCGGACGACGTCGGCGGCGAACACCGGCTGGTCGCGGTGCTCCATCCCGTACGTCGCCGAGCCGGGCACGTCGTCGGCCAGCAGGACCGCGTGCACCCCGTCCATCGCCACCGCCGCGGAGGTGTCGATCGACCGGATGACCGCGGAGGGGTGGGGGCTCCGCAACGTCCGCCCCCACAGCATCTGGTTGACGTGGAGGTCGCTCGAGAACGCGAAGTCCCCGGTGACCTTCGGGGTGCCGTCGGGCCGGTCGGCGGACTGCCCGAGGCCGCCGGCCACGGCGGTCCGACCACCGGTGGCGGTCGAGGTGGTCGCCGCCTCAGCCACGGCCGCCACCCGCCAGACGGCGGTCCCGCACGGCGGCGACCGCCTCGAGGATCCGCCCGTACCCGGTGCAGCGGCAGAGGTTCCCGCTCAGCGCCTCGCGGATCGTCAGCTCGTCGGCCTCGGGCTGCCGGTCGAGCAGGTCGTGCGTCGCCACGATCAACCCGGGCGTGCAGAAGCCGCACTGCACCGCGCCGGCGTCGAGGAAGGCCTGCTGCACGTCGGTGAGACCACCCTCCTCGGAGCCCAGCCCCTCCACCGTCGTGATCGTCGACCCGACGGCGTCGGCGGCCATCACGCAGCACGAGCAGACCGGCACGCCGTCGAGCAGGACGGTGCACGACCCGCACTCCCCCTGGTCGCAGGCGTTCTTCGAGCCGGGGTGGCCCAGGCGCTCCCGCAGGACGTACAACAGGGACTCGCCCAGCCACGACTCGGTCACGGCCTCCTCGCGGCCGTTCACCGCCAGGGCGTAGGCGTCAGCGGCCGGCGCGGCGTCCGTCGGGTCGATCGGCAGGTCGGGATTGGTGGGGTCGGGGACGCTGCTCATGCGAAGAGGCACCTCGTCAGGGTCCGGCGGGCCAGCACGCCAGCGGCGTGGCGGCGGTACGCGGCGGTGCTGCGGTGGTCGGTGATCGGGGCGGCCGCGGCAGCGCACCCGGCGGCGAACGCGTCCACATCATCGGGGTCGCAGACCAGGGCGTCCCAGTCGATCGCGGCGCTGATCGCGTCCTCGGCCTCGGTCGGTCGGACCGGCGTCGGGCCGACCGAGCCCAGCGCCACCCGCACGCGGCGCCGGTCGGTGTCGACCACCAGCGCCAGGCTGGCGACGCTGATCGCCATCGCGTTGCGGGGGCCGACCTTCGCGACGTGCTGCGGGCCGGTGACCCGCGGCACGCGGACGCGGTGGATGATCTCACCGGGCTCGATCGCGGTCTGCTTCGGGCCGGTCAGGAGATCGGTGAGGGGGAGGGTCCGCGACCCCGACGGACCGGCCAGCTCGACGGCGGCGTCCATGGCGACCAGCCACGGGAGGGTGTCGCCGGCGGGGCTGGCGGTGCCGATGTTCCCCCCGATCGTCCCGGCGTTGCGGATCTGGGGCGACCCGATCGTGCGGGCGGCCATCGCCAGGCCGGGAGCCTCGTCGGCGAGGTCGGCCTCGACCTGGGCGTAGGTGACGCCGGCGCCGATGTCCAGCTCCTCGGGTCCGGTGGCGATGCCCTGCAGCTCGCCCACCCGCCGGAGCGCGACGATGGCGGGCGGGCGGCGGTGGCCGTGGTTGACCTCGACCATCAGGTCCGTCCCGCCGGCGAGGAGGTGCGCGTCCGGCCGGGCCGCCAGCGCCTCCAGGGCGCCGGCGAGATCGGAGGGGCGGGCGACGCTCAGCGGCGGTGCTCCTGTGCGGCGGCGATCATCGGCCGAGCATAACCCCGCCGGTGTGACGACCGCGTGTCGCCGGTGGGGCCCGCCGGTGCTCTCGGATCTGGGAGTTGCTGCCGTGGACCGACCCACCACCCAGATCTGGGGTCTCGGTCGCGCGACCCTCTGCTCAGATCTGACGGCCAGGTACACCGGCGGACCCAGGGCTCAGATCACAGGGGAACGGCGGGACCGGACAGCGACCGGACCCGCATCCCCACACCCGCCCTCACCCCTCACAACGCGTCGATCACCGCGTCCGGGGGGCTCGGGCGGGCGATCAGGTAGCCCTGGCCGAGGGGGCAGCCCAGCTCGCGGAGCGCGGCCAGCGTCTTCTCGTCCTCGATGCCCTCGGCGACGGTGTCCATCTGGATCTCCTCGCCGAGGTCGATGAGGCTCCGCACGATCGCGCGGCTCCGCGGGTTGCGGATGTCGGCGACGAACGACCCGTCGATCTTGATCTCGTCCACCGGGAGCGACCGCAGGTGGCTGAAGGAGCTGAAGCCGGTCCCGAAGTCGTCGACGCTGAACGTGACCCCGGCCGCCCGCAGCTCGTGCATGGTCTCGAGGGACTGCTCGGGCTGGACCAGCAGGGCCCGCTCGGTCAGCTCGAGCCGCAACCTGAAGGGGTCCAGGCCGCTGCGCTCGAGGGCGGCGAAGACCTCGCCCGCGAGCTCCCGACGGCTGAGGTCGCCGAGGGACAGGTTGACCGACACGCGGATCCCGCCGTCGACGGAGGCGGCGAAGCGCGTGGCGAGGTCGAGCACCCGGCGGGTGATGGCCGGCTGCAACCCGTTCGCCTCGGCCTCCTCGAGGAACGCACCCGGCGCCAGCAGCCCGCGGGTGGGGTGGTCCCACCGCACGAGCGCCTCGACCCCGACGGTCCGCCCCGTCTGCAGGTCCTGCTGGGGCTGGTACACGAGGACGAGCTGGTCCTCGGCGATCGCGTCGTGCAGCTCGGCGTTGCGGGGCCGCGACGACACCGACACCGGGTCGACGACCAGCGACAGCCGGTCCGGCAGGACCTTCGCCTCCCCCAACCCGCCCTCGGCCGCGAGCAGCGCCTCGAGGGGCGCGGCCTCGGCCCGGCACACGGCGGCGCCGATCGCGACCGACAGCGAGAACGAGCGGTCCCGCGCCTCGATCGGCTGGCCGAGGGTGCGCCGGACCCGCTCGGCGAACGCCCGGACCGCCGCGACGTCGGCCGCGGGGGCGCCGCCGCCGGCGCCCCCCGGCAGCAGGAACGCCGCCGCCAGCCCGTCCGCGGACAGGCGGCCGGTCACACCGCCCGGCGGGGTGACACGGTCCAGGCGGCGGGCCATCTCCCGGAGGACCTCGTCGCCGCCAGCGGTCCCGACCTCCTCGTTGACCTCGCGGAAGCGGTCGATGTCCATCGCGAGGACGACCAGCCGGGCGTCCGGTCCGTGGGCGGCGAGGGCGACGTCGCGGACGCCGACCTCGAACTCGTGCCGGTTCCGCAGCCCGGTCAGCGGGTCGCGCACCGACACCCGCTCGAGCGCCCGCTCGACGCGCACCTGCTCGGACACGTCCCGGGCGTTGACGACGATCCCCCGCAACGTCGCGTCCGCCGACTGGAGCGCGGCCGTGACCTCCAGGTGGCGCCACGTCTCGTCGGCGGTGAGGAACCGGATCACCTCCGGTGACCGCCCCTCCCCCGCGATGACCGCGTCGGCCATGGACTGGGCGCGCCGGCGGTCGTCGGGGTGGATCAGCTCGCTGAGCTCGCGGGCGACGAACTGCTCGGGCGTCCAGCCGAGCAGCCCGGTCACCGACGGGCTGACGAACGTGACGACGCCGCTCGGCTCGACGATGGCGATGATGTCCGAGGAGCGGCGGACCAGCGCCTCGTAGCGCTCGTGCTCCTCCTCCACCCGGCGGTGCGCCGCATCCACCTGGCCGGTCAGCCGCCGCAGAACGACGAACAGCGCCACGGCGGTCACGGCCACGAACCCGAGCCCCTTCGCCAGGCCGATGACCCGCGCGGCGGTCAGCCCGTGGACCACGACGAGCACCCCGTCGCTGACCGCGACCCACAGCGACGCGGCCAGCCAGTACCCGACCGACACCCGTCCCGGCAGGCTGCGGAGGGTCGTGGTCCGCACGTCGGCGCACCCCCTTCCGGTCGGGGTCCTCGGGTCGCGAACAGGCTACCCACGCACCATGCCCGCGTGGGGCACCGCCTGTCGGCTACCGTTCCGGAGCCGTGGACGTCGTGGACCTGACCCTGACCAGCAGCCGGCTGGTGACCCCCGGCGGGGTCGTCGTCGGCACCGTCGTCGTGGACGCCGGCCGGATCATCGACGTGGCCGCGCTGGGCGACCCGCTGCCCCCCGCCCGCGAGTCCGTCGACGTCGGTGACCTGACGGTCCTGCCCGGCCTGGTCGACAGCCACGTCCACGTCAACGAACCAGGCCGCACCGAGTGGGAGGGGTTCGCCACCGCCACCCGCGCCGCGGCCGTCGGCGGGGTGACGACGATCGTCGACATGCCGCTCAACTGCCTGCCGCCCACCACCGACCGCCGGGCCCTCGCGGCGAAGCGCCTGGTCGCGCGCGACCAGGCGTTCGTGGACGTCGCGTTCTGGGGCGGGGCCGTGCCGGAGAACGCCGACGCGCTCGAGGGTCTGCACCAGGACGGCGTCCGAGGGGTCAAGGCGTTCCTGTGCGACTCCGGCGTCCCGGAGTTCGGCTGCGTCCACCCGTCGGAGGTCACGGTCCTGATGCAGCGGGTCGCCGCCCTCGGCAGCCGCCTGATCGTCCACGCCGAGGACCCCGACGTCTGCGAGGGGGCCGCGGCCGCGCAGGCCGGCGCCGACCCCCGCCGCCACGCCACGTGGCTGGCCAGCCGACCTGCAGAGGCCGAGGTCGCCGCGGTCACCGCCCTGGTGGAGGGGTGCCGGGCCACCGGCGCCCGGGTCCACGTCCTGCACCTGTCCGCAGCGGACGCCGGCGAGGTCGTGGCCGCCGCGAAGGCGGAGGGGTTGCCGATCAGCGCGGAGACCTGCCCGCACTACCTCACCCTCCACGCCGAGGACGTCCCCGACGGGGCGACGGACCACAAGTGCGCCCCGCCGATCCGCGACGCCGCGAACGCCGACCGGTTGTGGGACCTCCTCGCCGACGGGGTGATCGACGCGGTCGTCAGCGACCACTCCCCCTGCCCGCCCGAGGACAAGGCCCTCGACACCGGCGACTTCCTCGCCGCCTGGGGCGGGATCGCGTCGCTGCAGCTCGGCCTGCCGCTCCTCCACACCGCGGCGATCCGGCGCGGCCACGACCTGACCGACCTCGTCCGCTGGATGGGCACCGGTCCCGCGGGGATCGCCGGGTTCGACGACGTGGGGATCCTCGCCCCCGGGGCCGCCGGCCACCTCGTCGTCTTCGATCCGCTGGCGCACTGGCGGGTCCGCGGGGAGGCGCTCCAGCACCGCCACCCGACCACGCCGTACGAGGGCCGCGACGTGGTCGGCCGCGTCGTCACGACGTACCTGGCCGGGGTGGCGGTCGTCGTCGACGGCCGGCCGGTCGGGGAGCCGCGGGGGGTGCTCCGCCCATGACCGCGAGCCCACGAGCCGTGGACGCCGCCGACACCCCCTTCACCGGGCTGGTCGACCTGGCCGCCAAGCGCCTCGGCGGGATGGTGCTCGCCGCCAACGACGAGTTCTTCGGGGCGAAGGAGAACCTGCTCGACCCCCTCGGACCGACCTTCGACCCGCGCGCCTACACCGACCGCGGCAAGGTGATGGACGGCTGGGAGACCCGACGCCGACGCGGACCGGATCCGGACGGGACGAGCCACGACTGGTGCACCGTGCGCCTCGGCATGCCCGGGGTCGTGGAGGCCGTCGTGGTCGACACCACCTTCTTCCGCGGCAACTTCCCCGAGGCCTTCGACCTGTCCGGCGCGATCTGCGGCGACGGCGGGCCGGATGCGTCGACCCGGTGGCTGCCGCTCATCGGTCGCACGCCGCTGCGGGGCGACGAGGTCCAGCGCGTCGTGGTCGAGGACGCGCGCCGGGTCACCCACGTCCGCTTCGCGATCCACCCCGACGGCGGGGTCGCCCGCCTCCGGCTGCTCGGCCGACCGGTCGTGGACCTGCACCGCGTCGCCGACCCCGGCGGGCGGATGGACCTCGCCGCCCTCGTGAACGGCGGCCGGGTCGTGGCCTGCTCCGACGCGTTCTTCGGCGCCCCCTCCAACATGATCATGGTCGGCGACGCGATCGACATGGGGGACGGGTGGGAGACCCGCCGCCGACGGGGTCCCGGTCCCGACGGGCTGGACCACGACTGGGCGGTGGTCGAGCTGGCCACCACCGGCGAGGTCGAGCGGATCGAGATCGACACCACCCACTTCAAGGGCAACTACCCCGACCGCTGCACCGTCCAGGCGATCGACGCGCCCGGCGCGCCCGCGGCGGAGCTGGTGGCGTCCGAGGGGTGGGTGACCCTCGTCGACGACCACCGGATGTCACCCCACGCCCGCCACGTCCTCGACGTCGCGTCGACCCGCCCGGCGTCCCACCTGCGGCTCGCGGTGATCCCCGACGGCGGGGTCGCGCGGTTCCGGGTGTTCGGCCGGGTCACGGCGGAGGGGTGGCGCCGCGCGGGCACACGGCTGCTCGACCTGGCCGGGTCCGACGAGGCCCGGACCGCCCTCCTGGCCTGCTGCGGGTCCACCGCCTGGGCGGACGCCATGACCGCCCGCCGGCCGTTCGGGTCGCCGGAGTCGCTGCTGGCCGCAGCCGACGAGGTGTGGGAGGGGCTGACCGCCGACGACCACCTCGAGGCGTTCGCCGCCCACCCGCGGATCGGGGAGCGCTCGGCGTCGCGCTGGTCGACCGCGGAGCAGTCCGGCACCGCGGGGGCGCCCGAGGCGGTCCTCGACCGGCTGGCCGCCGGCAACGCGGCGTACGAGCAGCGCTTCGGCCACGTGTTCCTCATCCGCGCCGCGGGCCGGTCGGCCGAGGAGGTGCTCGAGGCCCTCACCGCCCGGCTCGGCAACGACCCGGAGGCCGAGCGGCGGATCGCCGCCGAGCAGCAGCGCGAGATCACCCGCCTGCGCCTGGAGGCGCTGCTCGCCGAGGGGCGGCCGGGATGACGAGGAGGAGGAGCCCGTGAGCCTGTCCACCCACGTCCTCGACACCGCCGGCGGCGCGCCGGCCGTCGGGGTGCCGGTCCGCGTCGAGCGCGACACCGGCGACGGCGACTGGGTCGAGGTCGCCCGCGGCGAGACCGACGACGACGGCCGCATCGCCGACCTGGTGCCCGGCGACCTCGAGCCCGGGCCGTGGCGGATCACGTTCGACTCCGGGACCTGGTTCGCCGACCAGGGCACCACGACGTTCTGGGGCGACATCGTCGTCGCGTTCGTCGTGGCCGACCCGGCCGCCCACCACCACGTCCCCCTCCTCCTCAGCCCGTTCGGCTACAGCACCTACCGAGGATCCTGACCATGTCCCTCCCCATGGGCCCGAACCGGTACGGCAAGGCGGGGATCCGCCTCGCCGTCGTGGAGCGCGACGGTGACGCGCACACCTACACCGACCTCGGCGTCGACATCCGGCTGCACGGCGACTTCGCCGCCGCCCACGAGGAGGGGGACAACGCCGCCGTCCTGCCGACCGACACGATGCGGGGGACCTGCTTCGCGCTGGCGCGCGACGGCATCGGCTCGGTCACCGGGTACGCCCGCCGGGTGGCCGAGCGGCTGCTCGAGGCCTCCGCCGCCACGACCGCCGCGGTGGTGGAGGTGACCCGGTACCCGTGGGCACGGGTGCTGATCGACGGGGTGGGCCACGACCACACCTTCGTCCCGGACGCCGGCGGGACCCCGGTGGTGACGGTGACCGCGACGCGGGGCCAGGGCGTCACCGTGGTCGGGGGGATCCGCGGCGCCCGGGTGGCGAAGACCACAGGGTCGGCGTTCAGCGGGTTCCTCCGCGACGAGTACACGACCCTGGGCGAGACCCGCGACCGGATCATGGCGACCACGATCGACGCGGCGTGGGGGGTCACGTCGGCGGAGGTGGACGTCGACCGGTTGGCCGCGGACGTCCCCGCGACGGTGCTGGCCGCCTTCGCCGGGCACGACGCCTCGGAGTCGGTCCAGCACACCCTCCACGTGATGGGGAACGCGGTCCTCGACGCGCACGAGGAGGTGACCTGGATCCGGTTCACCCTCCCGAACGAGCACCACATCCTGAGCGACCTCTCCCCCTACGGCCTCGACAACCCCGGCCGGGTGTTCCTGGTCGCCGACCGGCCCTACGGGGTCATCGAGGGCGCCGTCGCACGGCCCGGCGTGATCCCCGACGTGCCCTGGTAGCCCGCGGGTCAGGCCACCACGCGGCCGGCCTGGATGACCGTGCGGCCGCCGTCGGCCCACAGCGCCGACGGCGTCTCGAACGGGTCGTCGTCGTAGACGATCAGGTCCGCGGCCGCCCCTGGGGCGATCCGGCCGACGTCGTCCCGCCCGAGGAGCGCGGCGTTCACCGAGGTGGCCGCGCGGAGGAGGTCGAGGGTCCCGTCGACCTCGTGCTGCAGGCGCAGGCCGGACAGCTGCTCGGTCTCGAGGCCGCCCATCAGGTCGGTCCCGAACCCGACCGGCACGCCGGCGGCCCGCGCGATCTCGATCGCGGTCCGGCCGTGGTCGAGGACCTCGCGGTTCTTCGCCAGCCCCACCGCCGTCAGGCCGAACTCGCCGCCCCGGCGGTCCATCGCGTCGTAGGTGGCGAGGGTCGGGACCAGGTAGGCGCCGGCGGCGGCCATCGCCGCGGCGCTGTCGGCGTCGAGCAGGTTGCCGTGCTCGATCGAGCGGACCCCGTTGGCGACGGAGTGGACGATCGCCTCGGGTGAGTAGGCGTGGGCGGCGACGTAGCTGCCGCGGCGGGTCGCCTCGTCGGTGACGGCGCGGACCTCCTCGGCGGAGTACTGCGGCACCCGCAGCGGGTCGGCCAGGCTCATCACCCCGCCGGAGGTCATGACCTTGATCGCGTGCGCGCCGGTGCGGAACCGCTCGCGGACCGCGCGGCGGAGCGCATCGACGCCGTCGACGACCTCGCCGGTGTGGCCCGCGTGCCCGCAGCACAGGTCGATGGCCAGGTCCGGCGGCCGCGGGTCGGCGTGCCCGCCGGTCTGGGACAGCGCCCGGCCGGTGTAGAGGTAGCGTGGGCCGGCGATCAGACCCTCGTCGAGCGCGCGGCGCAGGCCGCTGTCGCCGCCGGCGACGTCCCGGACGGTCGTGAACCCGCGGCGCAGCGCCCGGCCGAGCCGCTGGGCGGCCTTCGAGGCGACGTAGCTCATCGGCGTCGCCTCCATCGCCAGCATGTCGAGGCTGATCCCGTAGGCGTGGAAGTGCGCGTCGATCAACCCCGGCACGACCACCCGGCCGCGGGCGTCGACCACCTCCCCGTCGCCGGCGCCGGCATCGGACGAGGCGATCTCGACCACCACCCCGTCGACGACGCGGATGGTCCCCTCCACCAGGTCGGCGGCGGACCCGTCGAAGATGCGGGCGTTCGTGATGGTGAGGGGGCGGTCAGTCGTGGGCATCGCCGCGCAGCTTCGCAGTGTGTCGGGGGGGCCCCCCCCCGGTGGG
>NZ_CAXQBR010000010.1 GCF_964222135.1 Euzebya sp. | reverse complement strand
CCCCCGCGCCGGGCGCGACGAGCGGCGCGCCGACGACGGTCCCGGAGCCCTTCAGCGCGTGGATCTTGACGAACCCGACGGTCGCCTCCTCCATCTTCGCGCGCGGGTTGCCGGCGAAGTCGAGGATGACGGTGTCCACCGGCGTGCGGGCGTCGGCGAGGTCCTCCTCGCTCATGCCGACGGTGGCGACCTGCGGGCTGGTGAACACGCACGCGGCGACCGCGTCCCAGCGCAGCGGCGCGACCGCCATGCCGAGGGCGTGGTACATCGCGTTGCGGCCCTGCATCGCCGCCACCGACGCCAGCATGATCCGGCCGGTGACGTCCCCGGCCGCGTAGATCGTCCGGACGTTGGTGCGGCTGACCGCGTCGACCTCGATCGCCCCGGCGTCGCCGATCCGCACGCCGGCGGCCTCCAGACCGAGGCGGCGGGACGCGGGCACCTGTCCGACGCACCACAGGACGTGGCTCGCCTCGATCCACTCCTCGTCGCTGCCGTCGGGCCGGCCGATCTTGACCCGCACCCCGTCGTCGGCCACCGCTGAGTCGTAGGCGCGCCGCTGGCGGTGGATCGTCATGCCCCAGCGCTCGAACTCGCCCTCGAGGACCCGCGCGGCGTCCTGGTCCTCCGACGGCAGGATCACCTCGCGGGAGCTGACGAGGTGGACGTCGACGCCGAACTTCGCGAACGCCTGTGCGTACTCCGCGCCGGTGACGCCGGACCCGACCACGACCAGGCGCTCGGGCCGGGTGCGCAGCCCGAACAGCTCGCGGGAGGTGAACACCCGCTCGCCGTCGGGTCGGAAGATCGGCAGGATCCGCGGGTTCGACCCGGTCGCGATCAGGATCGCATCCCCGGTGAACGTCTCGACGGTGCCGTCGTCGGTCTCGACCTCGACGCAGTCGGCGCCGGCGAGCCGCCCGGTGCCCCGGACGATGCGCGCCCCGGCGGCCGCGACCTTGGTCTCGATGTCGGCGGACTGGCTCAGACCCAGGTCGCGGACGCGGTCCATGACCTGGGCGATGTCGGCCTCGGCGTGCGCGGCGACGTCCTCGCCGTCGAAGTGGACCCCGAGGCGCTCGGCGGTCTCCATCGACCCCATCGCGACCGAGGACACGATCATCGCCTTCGAGGGGACGCAGTCCCACAGGACGCTGTTGCCGCCCAACCCCTCGCGCGAGATGACGGTCACGTCCGCGCCCTGCTCGGCGGCGACCAGCGCGGCCTCGTACCCGCCCGGTCCGCCCCCCAGGATCACGATCCTCTGCTGCACGCCGCTCTGCTGCACACCGGTGACCGTAGCCGAGGGCCCGGCGGCCCTGCAGCCGACACCCGCTAACGGATGGGTAACCGCAGGAGGTCCGCAACCCTCCGTCCGCGCATCCGCGTACGCGCCGGGCTGCCGGTGCGGTTCGATCGCCCTGCAGGCGGAGGACGCGGCGCGCGGGTGCCGCAGGCGGACGAGAGGACGATCGAGATGGGCACGAGCCACGAGGTGCGCTTGCGCACCGACCCCACGACGGCGGTGGAGGTCGCGGGGACGGTGATCGACCTGACACCTGCCCAGCGGGTGGTCCTCACGGCCCTGGCCGTGCAGCCCGCCCGGGGTGCGACGGACCAGGAGCTGATGGCGGCGCTGTGGCCGGACGGGCCGCCGGCCACCGGTCGCCAGTCGCTGCAGAACCACCTGTCGCACCTGCGCCGGAAGCTGCCCGGCGTCGAGGTGCGCCGGACCGGGGCCGGCTACCGGCTCGACCCCGTCCCGGTGACGGACGCCGCCGAGGTCATCGCCCGTGTCGAGGCGGGCCGTCAGGCGCGGGCCACCGGCCAGCACGCCCGTGCGGTGAGCCTGCTGCGCCCCCTCCCCCACGACGGTCGCGGGTTCTTCGCCGACGTCGCCGACCTGCCCGCGGCCCGGGCGGTCTGCGCCCACCTCGCCGAGCTGGTCGCCGACGCCGCGGAGATGCACGCCGAGGCGCTGCTGGGCACCGGCCAGCACGCCGAGGCCATCGCCCGGCTGCAGGTGCTGGTGGCGGACGACCCGGGGCGGGAGCGGCGCTGGGAGCTGCTGGTGCTGGCGCTCGACGACGCCGGTCGTCGCGGTGAGGCCGTCGAGGCGTTCCGCCGCGCCCACCGCGTCCTGGTCAACGAGTACTGCCTCGACCCCGGTCCGGGGCTGGGCGCGCTGTGGCGACGCCTCCACCGGGGCCGCACGAGCCACCCACCGCACCCCGCGGTCCCCGGATCCGCGCTCGCCGGGCGGGCCGAGGTGCTGGACCGCGTGCGCCGACGGCTCGCCCAGGGCGGCACGGCCCTCGTGCACGGCGTGGCGGGCAGCGGGCGGTCGACGGTCCTGCGCGCCGTGGGGGCCGGCTGGACCGGCCCGGTCGCCACGCTCGACGGGGCACGCGACGCCGACGGCATCCTGGCCGGCGTCCGGTCGCTGATCGTCCAGCTGGCGCCGGGCCCGGCCGTCGGCGCGGCGGGACGGGGTGGATCGATCGACCAGCTCGTCACGGAGCTGCGCACGCGTCTGGCGGAGACCCCTGGCGTGCTCGTGGTCGTGGACGACGCCGACCGGCTGAACCCGCTGGCGAGCCGCATCCTCGGGCGCGTGCTCCCCGCCGCGCACGCGGTGCTGCTGTGCGCCCAGACCGCCAGCGCGGTGCTCCCGGCCCTGGGCCGCACGCCGCTGCGGGTGGAGCTCGACCCCCTCGACCCCCCTGCGGTGCGCGCGGCGCTCGGCGCCCACGGCGTCTGCGGGGTGTCCGCCACCGCCGTCGACGTGGTGCACGCGGTCACCGGCGGCCACGTCGGGCGGATCAGCCAGCTGGCGGCCGACCTGCGCCAGGCCGGTCGTCGCCCCGCGGACCTGCTGGGCGATGACGCGTGCGGTGCGCTGCACCGCGCGGTCCAACGGCGCCTGGCCGACCTCGGCGACCGCCCGCGGATGGCGGTCGAGCTCGCTGCGGCGCACGGCGCGGAGGTGGACCTGACGGTCCTGGCGGACCTGGTCGACCCGGTCCACCTCGTCCCTGCCGTCGCCGCCGGCCTCCTCGTCGCCCTGGACGACAGCCGGCTGCGCTTCGCCCACCCGGTGCTGCACCGCGCGGTGCAGGCCGCGACCCCTCCTCCCCGCCGCCGCGAGTGGCAGGTCGTGCTGGCCGTGAGCACGGCCCCCGCGCCGGGACGACCCCAGGTGCACGCAGTCCTCTAGGCTCGGAGCCGGTGGTCCCCGACGTCCCGGCACCTGCGCAGCCCCTGGTCCCGCGGCCCGGCCTGGTCAGCCGGCTGCGCTCCCAGCGGGCGACCGTGCTGGTGGCCGGGGGCGGCTACGGCAAGTCCGCGCTCGTGGCCGAGGCGGCCCGCACCCACGTCGGTGAGACGGTCACCGTCGACCTCGCAGGCCGCCGTGGCGGCGAGGACGTCGCCCGGGCCATCCTCGCCCCCATCGGCCTGGAGCGGCTGACCGACGAGCTCGCCGACCCCGGCCCGGGGACCCGCGCGGCCATCGCCGGCGCGCTCGAGCGCCGCCGCATGCCGATCCTGCTGGTGCTCGAGGAGACCGACCCGGCGCACGGCCCGGCGATCGCGGCCCTGCTCGCGGCCGTCCCGGCCCCGCACGCGGTGATCGCCGTCGGCCGCACCCCACCCGTCGACGCGCCGCCGGCAGCCGCCGACTGGGCGGTCCTCGACCAGGAGGACCTCGCCTTCAGCGCCCACGAGGCGGAGCGGCTGCTGTCCGACGGCTACGACCTCGACCTGCCCGACCCGCTCGCCGGCCGGCTGCGCGACGCCACGTCAGGGTGGATCACCGCCCTGCACGCGGTCGGCGCGGTGCTCCGCGCCGCCCCGTCGCCGGTCGGCCTGGCGCGGTCGCTGCTCGACCAGAACGTCGTGCTGACCGACCTGGTCGACCGCATCGTCGCAGCCCTCGACGACGATGACCGCCGCACCGTGGCCTGGGTCGCCGCCCTCCCGTGGATCGACCGCCGCATCGCCCGCCGCCTGGAGGTGGAGGGCGCGGTGCTCCGCGCGACGGCCGCCGGGATCGGGTGGCGGCTGCCGGCCGCAGGGCGCTGGGTGCTGGCCGACCCGGTCCGCGAGCACCTCGCCGTCAGCCCGGACGAGGCGCAGATCCGGGCGTCGGCCGACGCCTACGCCGCCGTCGGCGCCCACCTCGACGCGGCGGCGCTGCTCAGGCGGGCCGGACTCGACGACGACGCGGCGGCGGTGCTGGCGGCGATCCCGGCGGCGGACCTCGCGGAGCTGGCGAGCGCCGACGCCGTCGCCGCCATCGAGTCGCTGCCCGATGCCGCCCGTCGAGCCCACCCCTGGCTCGAGGTCCAGCTCGCGCGGCTGCTGTCGATGCGCTCGGAGTACACCCGTCGCGCCGCGATCATCGACGGCGCCCTCCCGCGGCTCGCGACCAGTGCGCCCGCGGCCGCCCACGCCCTCGAGGCCGAGCGGCTGCGGGACCTCGCGTACTTCTCACCCGACGTCGACCCGGCGGACGTCGCGCGGGCCGAGGAGCTCCTCGAGGTCGTCACCGACGCCTCCACCCGGGCGCGGCTCGAGGTCGGCGCCGCGCTCCTCGGGCTGCGGCGTGACGGCGACGGGGGGCTCGAGCAGGCCGAGCACGGCCTGCGCCGCGCCTCGGCGGCGTTCGAGCGGGCGGGCGAGCCGCGGATGCGGGCGCTCGCCCTCCGCGAGCTCGCCTGGCTGGTGCACCTGGAGCGCGGCCGCCTCGACCTGGTGCTCGAGACCTTCGACGAGATCGAGGCGATGCAGGCGCCCGGTGCCCGCTACATCTCCTGGCGGGTGAACCGCGCCGACGCGCTGCTGTGGTCCGGCCGGATCGACGAGGCGCTGGCCGAGGTGACCGACGTCACCCGCCTGGCCGAGCTGTACCACGACGACCAGGTGGCGTCCTACGCGGCGTGGACGCTGGCGCAGATCGAGTCGATGCGGGAGCAGCCGATGCGGACACTGGCGGCGGTCCGCCGTGCCGAGCACCTGGCCGGGGAGTACATGGCGACGGCGACGGGCCCGCTGTTCCTGTCCCAGATGGCCGACGCGCTGTCACGCGCCGGGTTGGTGGCCGATGCCGCCGAGCGCCTGGACGCGGCGCTGGCACGGCGGGACGAAGACCCGCGCATCGTCGAGTCCGCCGCGTTCGGGCACGCGGCCCGGCACGGGGATCCGGAGGAGGCGGAGCGCCGCCACGAGGTGTTGGTCGACCTGGCCGTCGAGCGCTTCGACCGGCCGCGGCACCTGCTGCTCCTCGCCTACGCCCGCTGGCGGGCAGGGGCCCCTGACGCGGCAGCGGTCGCGGCCCGGGCGTTCGCCGACTACGACGCGATGGGGCTGCGGGACGCGGCGGGGGTCCACGAGCCCGTGGCCGTGCGGACCGTCCGCGCGGCGGCCGCGGCGCTCGGCGCGCCGGTGCCGCGGAGCCACGCGACGGTGTCCGCCACGGGGGCCGCGACGGGGGCGGCGGAGCTGGACCCGGTCGGCCTGGCCGGCCAGCTGGGTCTCCGGCCCCGGCAGGCGGAGGTGCTCCTGGCGCTGCGCACCGGCGCCAGCAACACCGAGATCGCCGCGCGGCTCGGCATCAGCGAGGGCACGGTCCGCAAGCACCTCGAGCGGGTCTACCGCACGCTCGGGCTGCGGTCCCGCGCCGAGGCGGTCGCGCTGCTGGCGGGCTTCGCCGCCGACGACCCCGACGAGGTCGCCGAGCACCCCCCCGACCAGGTCCGGTCGGTCAGAAGCGACGGCCGGTGATCCGGTCGACGTCGAGGCGGACGAAGTACGGCTTGAAACCGCCCGGCGCCGGCTTGAGGTGGCCCAGGCGCAGGTAGGCCTTCAGCGAGCCGTCGGCCACGACCGTGAGCGGTCCCTTGGCCACGACGCTCCACCCGCTGGCCCGCTCGGCGTAGCCGGCCGCCTGGACGTGGTCGATCTCGAACGTCACCTGCGCGGCCCGCTCCGCGGTGTCGTGCAGTTGGCCCTCGCCGGTCTGGATGATGATGGCGTGGCCGTCGAGGAGGTAGTTGACGGGGAGCAGCTCTGGCGGCGGTCCGCCGAAGGCGATGCGGCCGACGCCGTACTGGTGGTCCCGGAGCAGCGCCCAGGCCGTGTCCTCGTCGACCTCGACCAGCTTGGTCCGTGAGATGTACGTCATGGGTCGGGACCTCCCTCGGGTGGCCGTCTACGGGGCGGCGAGGACCGGTTCGTCGGCCGGTGCGGTCAGGCGGCCCTCGATGTCGCCCAGCATCTGCGAGGCGGTGACCTCGGCGACCTTGTGCAGGAGCAGCGCGTCGAGGGCGTTGCCCACCGCGCCGCCCGGGGGGTCGTAGGTGCCGACCAGGCGCAGCCATGCCGCGCCCGTGGGATCTCGCCGCAGCGAGATCTGGCCCGTGAACGCCGGCAGCCGCCCGTCGGTGACGGTCCCGTCGCCCTCGACCCGGCGGACCGGCGTCCAGGCGATCGCGCGGCTGACGGTCTGGCCCCGCAGCCAGGGTGCGCCGACGTCGACGTGCACGGGACGGCGGAGTCGGCCGACGCGGACCTCGCCCTGCCACGACGCGCCGTGGGGGCGCACGTCGTCGGCCAGCCAGATGTCCGGCGAGCCGGTGAAGCGGTCTTCGGCGACGTCGATGACGTCCCCGCCGACCGGGATCGTGGTGTCGAGGAGCCTGCTCATGTCCACACCTTCGGCGCTCGGGGGGTCCGTCGGCAGGGCCGAGGGTCCCGGGCCGTCCGGGACCCTCGTCACCGGGGGGGGGCGCGCCGCGACGGGCCGGCGGGTGATCGCCGCGGCCCCGGCGGTGCTCTACGCTCCGCGGCGTGACCACCCCACGACACCCCGACGGGCCCGACGCGCCGGACGCCTCGGCGTCGAGCGCGGAGCGCGCCGGGGGCATCGCCGCGGCGCTGGCGACCGTGGCGGAGTCCCTCGGCGGCGAGATCACGCTCGACCGCCTCCTCCCCCAGATCGTGTCCGCCGCGCGTGCGGCCACCGGGGCGCGCTACGGAGCGCTCGGCGTCCTGGCCGAGGGCCGCGAGCGCATCGTCCACTTCATCCACGAGGGGATGGACCCGGCCACCGTGCGGTCCATCGGGGCGCCCCCGACCGGCAAGGGCGTGCTGGGCGAGCTGATCCACCGGCCGTCGCTGATCGTGTCCGAGGACCTCGGCACCCACCCCTCCTCCGTGGGGTTCCCCGCCAACCACCCGCCGATGCACACCTTCCTCGGGTTGCCGGTCCGCGCGGGCGGGCGGATCTACGGCAACCTCTACCTGACCGAGAAGGCGGGCGGGTTCGACGAGCGGGACGTCGACGTCGTCACGGTCCTGTCGGCCGTCGCCGGGTTGGCGATCAACGCCGCGCAGCTCGCGGAGGTCCGGCGGACGATCGCGGTGCAGGACGAGCGCGACCGGATCAGCCGCGACCTGCACGACGGCGTGATCCAGGTGCTGTTCAGCATCGGGATGGGGCTCGAGGGCGTCCGGCCGCTGATCGGCTCAGACCCGGACCGCGTCACCCAGCGGGTGGACCAGACGATCGACCAGCTCGACGCCACCATCAAGGAGATCCGCGGGACGATCTTCACCCTCCGGTCGGAGCAGACGTCCGACACCAGCCTCGAGAAGGGGCTCGTGGAGCTCATCGACGAGTACGAGCGCAACGCCGAGCTGGCGCTGTCCGCGGAGATCGGCTCGTCGCTCGACCTCCACGTCTCCGACGACGTCGTGCCGGACGTGCTCCACATCGCCCGCGAGGCGCTGTCGAACGCGGCCAAGCACGCCGCGCCCGAGCTGGTGCGGGTCCGGGCGGAGGTCGAGCACGAGGTGCTGGTCCTCGAGATCCTCGACGACGGTCGCGGCTTCGACGCCGACACCGTGGTGCCCGGCCACGGCCTCGGCAACATGGCCGAGCGGGCCGCGCTGCTCGGCGCGGACCTGTCCATCACCTCAGAACCCGACCGGGGGACGGCCGTCCAGCTCGCGGTGCCCCTGACCACGGAGGAGCTCCCGTGACCGACGCCGAGACCACGACGATCAGGTTGATGCTGGTCGACGACCACGAGGTCGTCCGCCAGGGGCTCGCCGCGATGGTGGACTCCCAGGACGACATGTCGGTCGTCGCCGAGGCCGGCAGCGTCGCCGAGGCCGTCCTGCGCGCCCGCTCCTACCACCCCGACGTCATCGTCATGGACGTGCGCCTGCCGGACGGCACCGGGGTCGAGGCGTGCCGGGAGATCCGCAGCGAGCGCCCCGAGACCCACGTGCTGATGCTGACGTCGTTCTCCGACGACAAGGCGCTGTTCGACGCGATCATGGCCGGCGCGGCGGGCTACCTGCTGAAGCAGGTGCGCGGCTCGGACCTCTTGGACGCGATCCGACGCGTCGCCGAGGGGGAGTCCCTCCTCGACCCGGCCGTGACCGCGGCGGTGCTCGAGCGGATCCGCCACGGCAGCGGCTCGACGGACCCGCGGTTGGCCCGGCTCACGCCGACGGAGCGCCGGATCCTCGAGTCGATCGCCGAGGGGGCCACGAACCGCGAGATCGGCGACCGTCTGGGGCTGGCCGAGAAGACGATCAAGAACTACGTGTCGACGATCCTGTCGAAGCTGCACGTCGCGCGGCGCGCCGAGGCCGCCGCGTACCTGGTGGAGCACCGCGACGAGTAGCCGGGGCGAGGGGGCGCGTGGGTGGCGGCGCGCCGATCAGGCCGTCGCGAGCGGACGGCCGTCGACGCCCACCAGCAGGCAGGTGTCGGCGGACGCCTGGAACCACGGCGTCGTGTCGTAGGGCACGGAGTCGACCAGGACCAGGCGCTCCCCCTCCACCAGCCGGGCGGTGGGGTCCTCGGCGTGCCGGGCGCCGAGTCGCCACACGACCTCGAGCCGGCGGGCGTCGCCGTCCAGGCGGATCCGGGCCGTCGGGCAGCCGTCCGCCGACGTGGGGTCGACGGGCTCGTCGGGGAGGCGGGGGATGTCGGACTGGGCGATCACCAGCGGCGCCCGGCGGAGGTCGTCGGTGATGTCGTAGACGTAGGCCGTGCCGGTCGCGCAGCCCGTGCCGCCGCCCAGCCGCGCGGTGATGGTGAGGAACGTGCGGCGGCCGAATCCCGGATGGAGGACGGTCTCCACGTCGACGCGCTCGTGGTTGCGGACCATGTAGTCGGCGATGCGCCCGAGCGGCGCCGGCGAACCGGGGGTGGAGAGGTCGAGGATCTGGGTGCGGGTCTGCTCGGCGACGTACAGCCACGCGCCGACCGGGTCGACGGTGACGTCGCTCGCGGCGATGCCCGCCGACAGCGGCACCTGGCCGAGCGGCCACGGCTTGGCGGGGTCGGCCAGGGAGTGGATGGCGAGGCTGCCGCGCGTCGCGCCGTCGGGTCCCGCGGGCACGTAGAGGAACGTCCCGTCCGGGTGCACCGCGACGGCCGGCACGGCGCCGGGTGCGGCCACCACCGCCACGACCCGCGGATCCGCCGGGTCCTCGACGTCGAGCAGCAGGACGCGCGGGACGCCGTCGGAGGGGCCGAGGGTGGTTGGTCGCGATCCCTCGACCGCGCAGCCGCCGTCGGGCGCGACGCCGGCGAGCATCGCCCGGCCGGCGCCGGCGAAGGGCTCCATGCCCGCGGTGCCGACCCCGCTGCGCCACGCCCCGACCACCTCGGTCGCGCCGGGTCCGCCGCGGCGGCCCTCGACGTGGGTCGCGCCGGCGGCGCTGGCGTCCGAGTCGGCGAGGACGGTGCGGGGGCCCTCCTCCGGGGTGATCACCACGTCCCGCGTGCCGTCGCCGAACACGCCGTCGACGGTGACGGTCGTGCGCGGGTCGCCGGCGGTGGCGACGATCTTGTGGTCCCGATCGACGTCGTCGGGACCGGACGCGCCGGCGACCGGCGCCCCGCCCACGACCAGCCACACCACCAGCAGCAGGGTCAGGGCCGCCGGGCGGTGGGGTCGGTCGATCACGGTCGGGGCGTCGGTCGGTCGGGCGGATGCGCTAGGCGTCAGCAGCGGCGTCTGGGTCGGTCGCGGCGTCGGGGGACGTCGCGGCCTGGCCGGGGAACGTGGGGATCTGGTCGCGTCCGAGCTCGCGGCTCAGGTCGTCGTTGACGGCCGGGTCGTCGCTCGGCTCGACGATCAGGGCGGTGAACATCCCGAACACCGATCCGTCGTCGCGCTCGACGTGGGACAGGATGTGGCAGTGGTAGACCCACGTGCCGGGGGACTCGGCGAAGATCACGACCGTGTAGCGCTCACCGGGCGCGACGTTCACGGTGTCCATGACGATCGGGGTCGCGAGCGGGTAGCCGTCCTTCGCGATGACCATCTGCGCGTTGTTGTGCAGGTGCATCGGGTGGGCGGTCAGACCCTCGTTGTAGTAGTGGAGGATCATCTGCTCGCCCTCGGTCAGCACGTAGGGCGTGGTGGCCGGGAACGACTTGCCGTTGAGGGTCAGGCCGATCTCGCCGGCGTCGTTGAGGATCATGACCTCCTCGGCGACGACGTTGTCGGCCTGCGCCGGCAGCGGGACCTGGCCGACGGTGAACGCGCCGAACGCGCCGTTGATCACCTGGTGGACGCCGTTGTCGTGGCCGTGGTACATGCCGACGGAGGTCTCCTGGGTGGTGAAGCTCCCCTCCCACACGTCGCCGGGCATGATCGGGTCCATCGAGATCATGCCGACCCCGTCGACCTCGAAGGGGTGCATGAAGATGCCGTGGGGGTGGAGGGTGGTGGCCTCGTCGTCGAGCTCGTTGACCAGCCGGATGGTGACGTCGTCGCCGACGTCGACGGAGATCCAGGGGCCGGGGACCTGCCCGTTGTAGGCGACGGCCTCCACGAACTCGCCGGGGGCCACCTCCCACTCGGTCTCGTCGAGCACGAGCTCGAAGACCTTGGTGCCGTCGCCGAGGACCTCGGTCGGCTCCATCGGCTGGCTGCCCAGGGCGGACGTCTCGGCCGGGAACTGGCTGACGCTCTCCTCGTAGTTGGCGCGCAGCCACTCGGCGCGTGCCATGCCGGTCAGCTCCTCCCCGTCGTCGGTGGCGACCTCGTCGCCCACGCCCTCCGCGTCGTCGGCGACGACCGTGCCGTCACCGGTCCCGGGAGCGGCGACGGTGAGCGTGCCGCTCATGCCGGCCGCCTCGTGCCCGGCGATCGTGCAGTAGATGTCGTACTCGCCCTGGGCGAGGCCGGCCAGCACGACCGCGGCGCTGTCGCCGCCGTTCAGGTCGGCGGTGGCGTACTGCTCCTCGTAGCCCTTGACGGTGAGGTTGTGGGGGATCGAGCCGTCGTTGGTGACGTTGACCGTGCCGCCCTCGCCGACGGTGAGGGCGTCGGGGTCGAAGGCGAACTCGGTCATGCCGACGTCGACCGACGAGGCGGCGCCGTCGGTCACGGCGACCTGCTCGCCCTCGGCGGGGGCCTCCGCGTCGGGTGCGGCGGCGTCCTCGCCGGCCGCCTCGCCCTCGGCGATGGCCACGTCGCCGTCGCCGTCGCGGGTGCCCTGGAACGCCATCGCGGACAGCACCAGCGCCACCAGGGTCATGACGGCCAACAGGGCGCCGGCCGGTCCGTACTTCGACATCGGGTCTCCTACTGCTCGACTACTGGATCGGGGTCAGTGGAGATGATCGGCGGCACCCCCCGCCGTGGTCAGGCCCATGGTCATGGACCGCTCGGGACCTTGGTCCCGGACTTCCGGGCCGGTCGGCGAGGCGTCGTCAGTGGAGCCTGGCGACCGTGCCGGTGCCCCACCGGCTGGCCACCTGGGCCTTGATCCCGCGGGGGAAGGGCGCCATGGCGAGGTGGTGGGGCGCCAGGCGCAGCTGCGCGGCGGGGTCCCCGCCGAACGCGGCGATGCAGTCCTCCGGGTGGCTGTTGGCGAGTGCCAGGATCGCGCCGGTGGCACCGAGCGCACCGGCCTGGGTCAGGATGGCGGAGGACCCCACGTACAGGTCGCCGTCGAAGGTCGTGAGCGCCTCGAGCAGCCGGCCCGGGTCGCCGCTCGAGTCCTTCACCCCGACGACCGGCAGGTCGCCGAGGACGTCGACGGCGATGCCGGGCGCGCTGACCACGGGGAAGTGGTAGGCGAGCAGGGGGACCTCCCCCACCGCGTCCGCGACGGCCGCGTAGTAGGGGCGCGGATCGGCCGCGCGCGGCGGGGACAGCACCAGGGCGGCGTCAGCCCCGGCGTCGAACGCCTCGGCGGTCAGCCTGGCCGCCTGCCGGGCCGAGGGGGCGCCCGTGCCGGCGATCACGGGCACCTCGTCGGGCACCCTGCGGCGGACCGCGCCGACCAGGGACCGGCGCTCGTGGGCCTCGAGGGCGGACGCCTCGCCGGTGGATCCCGCCACCAGCACCGCGCGCACACCCGCATCGACCAGCCGGACGGCCAGGTCCGCGGTGGCGGCGACGTCCACGGACTGGTCGTGGTCGAAGAGCGTGACCAAGGCGACGCCCACGCCGTCGAACACGCGCGTCCGGTCGGGGTCGGCCATCGATCGCTCTCCTCCCTGGGTGATGCCGGGGTCCCGGCAGGTCCGGGCAGCGTACCGGCCCTCCGGACGGGGCGGTCGGTTGACACCTCCCGGATGATCCCCCATCCTCATATGTGCCATATAATGATGGCTCACCCATCGATGGAGGGATGGTCGTGACGACGATCGACGCACCGCCGACCCGCGAGACCGGGTACGAGACCAACGGCCGGCACCGGCGCCAGGACCGCGAGCAGACCGCCGAGCGGCTGCTCGCGTCGAGCGCGAAGCTCAGCTTCGACCCGCTGGTGGACGTCGACTGGGACGCCGAGCCCGTCGACGGCCTGTGGTACATGCAGCCCGAGCGGTCGCCGCTGTACGGCACGGCCCTGTGGGCGTCACTCGGCGAGGACCAGAAGGTGGAGCTGACCCGCCACCAGCTGGCCTCGACGGCGGCGAGCGGGATCTTCTTCGAGATGATCCTGATGCGGATGCTGCTGCGCCACCTGGGTCCCCACGACCCCCGCAGCCAGCACTTCCAGTACGGCCTGACCGAGGTCGCCGACGAGTGCCGGCACTCCACCATGTTCGGGAAGCTGATCTCCTGGCTGGGGACGCCGCCGTACGGCCCCGGGTCTGGCGTGCGGGGGCTGAGCGAGCTGCTGACCACGCCGGTGTCGAACGACGCGGTCGCCTTCGCCGGGACGTACTACGTCGAGGCGATCCTCGACGCCATCCAGCGCGAGGGCATGAACGACGAGCGCTGCCAGCCGATCACGCGGAAGGTCGCCTACATCCACGTGGTGGAGGAGGCGCGGCACATGCGCTACGCGGACGCCGAGCTGGCGCGGGACCTCGAGGCGCTCTCCGGCTGGGACCTGCAGCGCACGCGGCTGCTCCTCCCCCTGATCCCGCTGGTCGTCAACCAGCTGCTGATGCACCCCGCCGGGTACGCCGCCGCCGGCCTCGACGTCGAGGAGGCCAAGGCCGTCGCCGCCGCGAACCCGGTGTGGCGCGAGACGCTGCGCTGGGCGGCCCGCAGGCCGATGGGCATCTTCGCCGAGCTCGGGCTGCTGGCCGGACCGGCCATGGCCCTCTGGCGGCGCACCGGGCTGGTGTAGCGCCCGGCTGTGCGGGCTCGGGCCGGCCGGGGCGGCACACTCGGGGGGTGCCGCTCGCCTCGTTGACCCACCTGCCCCCGATCGACCCCCAGCCCGTCGACCCCGACGTCGTCGCGGCCGCCGAGTCCCACCCGATGCGCGCGGTCACCCACGCCGCCGCCGCGGAGGTGGGGGCCTGGTCCGGAGGGCTGCCCGGCCAGGTGATGCGCACCTTCGACGGCCTCGCGGGCGAGTGGCACACCCGCCACGGCCCCGGCCGTCTGGAGGCGCTGGCCGACGCCCTCGACCGCGGTGGGCCGCTGCCCGCCGACGGCCCGTGGCTCGAGCTCGGCGCCGGTGACGGGTGGGGGTCCGCGACGATCGCCGAGCGCGCGCCGTCGCTGGCCGCCGTCGAGCTCAGCTCGGGGATGCTGGCGGCGTCACCCGCCGACGGCGTCCCCCGGCTGCAGGCCGATGCGGCCGCCCTGCCCCTCGACGACCACTCTGTGGCGACGGCGGTGCTGATGAACATGCTGCTCTTCCCCACCGAGCTCGACCGGGTGCTCCGGCCCGGCGGTGCGCTGGTGTGGCTGTCGTCACGCGGACCGGGCACGCCGATCCACCTGACGGCTGAGCAGGTCGCCGCCGCCCTGCCGGGACGCTGGGGCGGCGTGTCGAGCCAGCACGGCACCGCCACGTGGGCGGTCCTGCGCCGACAGGGCTGAGGTCCCGGGTGCCGACGGGGGACGCCCGCTATCGTCGGCCCGCGTGAGCGCCCGTCCCGACCTGGCACACCCCGGCGCAGCCGCCGAGGTGCGCCTGATCCTGGTGCACTCGCCGATCGTCGGACCGGACACGTGGGCGCCGGTCGCCGAGGTCCTGCGGGCCGCCGCCTGCCACGTCCTCGTGCCGCGGTTGGACGACACCTGGATCGGCCCGTTCTGGCCGGCGCACGTCGCGTCCGTCGTCCGAGCCGTCGGCGACGCCGAGGCCGGGCAGTCCCCCCTCGTCCTGGTCCTCCACAGCGGCGCCGGCCAGCTGGCGGACCACCTCGTCGCCGCCCTCGACGCCGCCGGCCACACCGTGGAGGGCGTCGTGTTCGCCGACGCCGGCCTCCCCCCGGACGGCGCGAGCCGCCTGGCCCAGCTCGGCGGCGAGGACCCGGAGGTGGCCCGCGAGCTCGACGCCCTGCTGACCGCAGGCGAGCGCGTCCCCGACTGGACCGACGAGCAGCTGGCCGCGCTCGTGCCCGACGGCGCCCGCCGCCGCCGGCTGCTCGACGGCATCCGGACCCTGCCGGCGGAGTACTGGCGCGAGACGATCCCGCCGGTCGACACCCCGCCCCACCGGCGGGCGGCGGTCCTGCTGGGCGACGGCTACGCCCCGACGGCCGCGACCGCGATGGTCGAGGGGTGGCCGATCCTCGACCTCCGGGCCCACAACCACTTCCTCGCCCTGCGGGAGCCGGAGGTCGTCGCCGAGGCCCTGCTCGACGTCATCGACCAGGTGCTGGGCAGCACGAGCTGACGGCGCGATCGCGCGGGTGGGGGCGGGTCCGGCGCCTACGATTGGTCGGGTGCGCCGCCCACGACTGCCCCGGCTGCCGCGACCGGTGGTCGTGGCGCTCCGCTGGGGCGTCTCGATCGGTGTCCTCGTGGTCGTCGTCCTCGTCCTGCGGGACCGGTTCGGGGCCGTCGACGCCGCCGACACCGGGCTGCCGGCCGCCTGGGCGATCGCCGTGGCGGTCCTGACCTCCGTGGTCGCCAACGAGACGCTCGTCCGCGCCTGGCTGGCACTCGTCGCGATGGGCGGCGGCCACCTCGACCGCCCGCGCGGGCGGTGGGTCTGGGTGTCGAGCCAGTTGACCCGCTACGCGATGGGCATGGCCCAGGTCGCGTCCCGCGCCGTCGTCGCCCGCCGCCACGGACTGCGACCTACTGCCGGCGCGATCACCACGCTGCTCGAGGTGGTCTGGTACTCCTGCCTGAACGGCCTCGTGGCCGTCGCCACCATCCCGTGGTGGCTGTCGGGGACGGGTCTCGGCTGGGCGGCGTGGCTCGGCGTGGCCCCCGGCCTCGTGATCGCGCTCGCGCTGGTGGCGCCCCAGGCGTTCCTCGGCCTGACCGTGCGGCTGAGCCGCCTGCCGGTCCTCCGGCGCGTCGGGACGCTCGCGCGAGCATCCGACGTGGAGGTGACCCACCGCGACACCGCCCGGCTCACCCTCGTCTACACCGCGAACTTCACCCTCCGGCTGGCCGGCTTCGTCGCCCTGTACGTCGGCGTGGGCGGCGACCCGACGGAGCTGGGCCGTGTCGTCGGGGCCTTCGCCCTCGGCCACCTCATCGGCGCGCTGGCGGTCTTCGCCCCCGGCGGCCTGGGACCGCGGGAGGGCGTGACCGCCGTCGTGCTGGCCCCCGTCCTCGGGACCGGTCCGGTGCTGATGCTGGTCGCGATGACCCGGCTGCTCGAGCTGGCTGCGGAGCTGGTCTTCGCCGGCCTCGCGCGGCTCCGCTGGCCCCCGTCGGCGGATCCGCGCACCAGCGACCCCGTGCGGGGCGGTCGGCCGGACACGGCTCGATCGGGTCCGGCTGGGTAGCGTGACGGCCGTGACGAGCATCCGCGACCACAGCGCAGACCCCGACGCCCACGTCGCTCGCGTCCGCGAGAACTACGACAGCCGCGTCGGGCAGTGGCAGACCATCTACTCCGGCCAGACGTTCCACGACCACGTCATCCAGCGGCGCATGCAGCGCTGCCTCGAGGCGATCGACCAGGTCGGCCCGGTCGGGGACGCGCCCGGCAGGGCCCTCGACGTCGGGTGCGGCGCCGGGCAGATGGCGCTCGAGGTCCGACGCCGCGGCTACGAGGTCAGCGCGGTCGACCTGTCCGAGGGCATGGTCGAGGCAACCCGGCAGACGTTCGCCGAGGCCGGTGAGACCGCGGACATCCGCACCGCCGACATGCGGGCGCTGCCCTACGACGCGGACACGTTCGACTGGGTGACCGGTCTCGGCGCGATCGAGTACCTCACCGATCCCGGCGAGGCGGTGGAGGAGTTCGCCCGCGTCACGCGACCCGGCGGGCACGTGGTCGTCACCAGCCCGAACCCCTACCGGCTGGCGTTCGCGCTCGACCCGATCGGCGTGGCGATGGGCGTGCTCGGACCGCCCCCGACCGGCTACCCGCGCCAGTACATCTCCGCGGCGAAGCTGCGGGGCTACGCCGCCCGGGCCGGCCTGGTCGAGGTCGGCCTGCTCGGCCACGGCGTCGGTCCCCTGCAGGTCGCCAAGCGGCCCCTCCTCCCCCCGCGCGCGTCGATGCGCATCAGCCACGCCGCGGAGACCCACCTGCCGCTGTCGTGGCTGTCGCGCCTGGGTGCGAACCTGATCATGGTCGCCCGCAAGCCCTGATCGGGGCGGGACAGCCATGGCAGACTCGGGAGCGGGGATGCCGACCGACGACCGCAAGTCCCGGGGCCTGCGCCTGCGGCCCGCCGTGGTCACCGACCGCTACGCCGTGTGCGCCCTGCTGGCTGCCGAGCGCGCGGGGCGGGAGGACTCCCCCACCGCCCACGCGCCGCCGGCGCTGGCCGACCCGGCCGCCCACGACTGGCTGTACTGGGACAACCCCTACGGCCCGCCGCACAACTTCGTGTGGGAGGACGACGGCCGCATCGTCGCCCACGCCGGTCTGTACCCGGGCCTCGGGCTGGTGGAGGGACGGGTGGTCCGGATCGGCCGGATCGCGCACCTCGTCACCGCGCGGGGCTACCGGGGGCGGGGGCTCTACGGCAGCCTGGCCCGCCGCCAGCAGGAGGTCCTCGGGCGCGACCTCGACCTCCTCATCGCCCTGCCCACCCCGGCGGCCATCGCCGCTCTCGAGGGCGCCGGCGTGATGCGGCGGGACCGCGCCCAGCGGTGGTTCCGGCCCGTCGGCGAGGACTTCGCCGACCTGCGCGGCGTCCCGCGGCCGCTCGCGGCGACCCTCACCCGGGTCGCGTTCGGACCCCCGCCCGCACCGGAGGGCGAGCGCGTCGACGCCCTGCCCGACGACCTCGACGACCTCGCCCGGTCGACCGACGTCGACGGCGTCCTCGCGGACCGGATGTGGTGGCGGTGGCGCATCGTCGACCACCCCGTGCACGACTACGACCTGTACGCGCGCCGCGTCGGCGGGCGGACCACCGCGATGCTCGCGGCCCGCCCGCTGTCGACCATGGGCGCCACGTTCCTCCAGGTGCTGCACCACCAGGCCGTCGACGCCGCCGCCGCCGAGGGGATCCTCGGCGCCGCGCTGGCCGACCACCCCGAGTGCATCGCCGCGACCCTGCTGGCCACCGACGGCAGCGAGCCGGCCGAGTGGGCCCGCCGCGCCGGCATGCACCGCCTGCCCGCGATCCTCGACGACACCTCCGGCCACATCGCGCTCGCCAGCGCGCCCGGGGAGGGCGCGGTCGTCCCCGGCCGGCACTGGAGCGTCAGCCTCGCCTCCCACCACGATGCCTAGCCCGCCTCCCGGCGGGACGCTTCTGGAGGGGTTGCGGCGCGCCGTGGGCGACTCCCACGTGCTGACCGCGCCGGCGGACCGGGCGGGCTACGAGACCGACTGGACCCGGCGGTTCAGCGGCGAGGCCCTGGCGGTGGTCCGGCCGGCCGACGCCGTCGAGGTGCAGGCGGTCGTCGCCCTCTGCGCCGCCCACCGCACACCCGTCGTCCCGCAGGGCGGCAACACCGGCCTGGTCGGCGGCGGGGTGCCACGCGGCGGTGAGGTGCTGCTCAGCCTGCGGCGCCTCGACCACATCGGCGAGGTCGACGTCGACACCCCCTCGGTCGTGGTGGGGGCCGGGGCGACGCTGGCCGCCGTCGAGGGGGCCGTCGCCAGGGCGGGCCTGTCGGTCGGGGTGGACCTGGCGGCGCGGGACTCCGCCACGATCGGCGGGATGGTGGCGACCAACGCCGGGGGCGTCCACGTCGTCGCGAACGGCACGATGCGCCAGCGGGTGCTCGGCCTCGAGGCGGTCACCGCCGACGGCCACGTGATCCGCCGCCTCCCCGGGCTGGTGAAGGACAACACCGGCTACGACTGGCCCCGCCTGCTCGCCGGCAGCGAGGGGACCCTCGCGGTCATCACCGCCGTCGCCCTCCACCTGGTCGACCGGCCGCGCCGGCGCACGGTCGTGCTGGTCGGCTGCACCGGCCCCGACGACGCCCTCGCGGTCACCGCGGCCGCCAGGCGGCTCGGCGGACTGCACGCCGCGGAGGTCATGCAGGCCCGCGGCGTCGCGCTGGTCGGCCGGGTCGTCGGCCTGCCCCCTCCCCTGCCGGACGACCCGCCGTGGCTGGTGCTGCTCGAGCTGCTCGGCGACCTGGACGACGAGGCGCTGGCGGCCGTCATCGGCGAGCGCCCGGGCACGGTCTCCCTGGACGACGCGGACGCCCGCCGGCTGTGGCGCTACCGCGAGTCCCACACCGAGGCGATCGCCACCCTGGGCGTGGCGACCAAGATGGACTGCACGATCCCCCCGGCGCGGCTGGGCGCGGTCGCCGCCCAGCTCGCCGACGTGGTGCCCGACGCGATCCTCTTCGGCCACCTCGCCGAGGGGACCATCCACGTCAACGTCGTCGACGCCGCTCCAGAGGTCGAAGGGCAGGTGTTGGGCGCCGTCGCCGACGTCGGCGGCAGCATCGCCTCCGAGCACGGGGTCGGGATCGCCAAGGCCCCCCACCTGGGGCTGACCCGCAGCGCCGCTGAGATCGCGGTGATGACGGCGATCAAGCAGGCGCTCGACCCCGACGGGATCCTCAACCCCGGGGTGATCCTGACCCCTGGGACGATGCGGCCGACCGGTCCGGCACGGCGGCGCTGATCGGCGTCCCCGCCGCGGGAGCCGCCTCGGCGTCCGCGGGCGGAGCGGGCTCGGCGGGGAGCTCGACGCGGAAGCGGCACCCCTCGGCGATGTTCTCGACCGAGATCCGGCCGCCGTGCGCCTCCACGAACCCGCGGGCGATGGCCAGGCCCAGGCCCGCACCGCCCTCGGAGCGGGGCGTGCGGGCGGACTCACCCCGGAACGACGTCTCGAACACCCGGTCGATCACGTGCTGGGGGATCCCCCCGCAGGTGTCCTGCACCGACAGGACCCCGACGCGGCGGTCGTCCTCCCCGACGTCGACCCGCGCCTCCACCAGCACCGCGCCGCCGTCGACGGACTCGCGGACCGCGTTCGACACGAGGTTGCGCAGGACCCGTGAGATCTCCGGCAGCCCGGCCACGATCGACGCCGCGGGATCGCCGACCCGCCCGTACACGCGGATGCCGCGGCGCTCCGCCACCGGCAGCACCCCCGCGAGGGTGTCGCTGACCAGGTCGCCGAGGTTCACCTCGGTCGGCTCGATCGCGAGGGCGCCGGCCTCGATCTTGCTCAGCTCGAACAGGTCGTCGACCAGCGCCGCCAGCTTGTCGGTCTCGCGCCGCAGCGTCGCGTAGTAGTCGCGGACCTCGTCGGGGTCGGTGACGATCTCGTCCTCGAGCAGCTCGGTCACCGCCTTGATGCCCGCGAGCGGGGTGCGGAGGTCGTGGGACACCCAGCTGACCAGCTCCCGGCGGGCCGCCTCGGTCGCGCGCTCGCGCTGGCGGGACGCCTCGAGCTCCGCGCGGGTGCGGGACAGCTGGTCGGCGATGCGGCTGAACTCGGCGATCAGCTGCTCGGGCATGTCGGAGTCGCTCACGTCCGGCATGTGGTCGAGGTCGCCGAGCTGCCGCGCGACCTCGCCCAAGGAGCGGCTGGCCGCGCCGACCCGCTCGCCGAGCAGCAGGGCGGTGACGACGCTGACGACCGCGCCGACCGAGACCACGATCGCGAGCACCTGCAGGTCGTGGGCGTCGAAGAACATCGCGTTGCCGCCCGCCAGCGCCCCGGCGGTGACCGCCGACGTCGAGGTGAGGGCCACGACGACCACCTGGGCGGTGAAGGACCGGCCGCGCAGCACCCGCAGGGCGCCCGCGCCGAGCAGGCCGGTGGCGAGGGCCGCCCCGCCCGCGATCAGGACGACGGAGAGCACGTCGTCGCCGGGCAGGCCCAGCAGCGACGCGATCACCACGACCACCGCCAGGCCGACCAGGCCGGCGACGGCGGCGCGCCGGATCGTCGTCACACGCCGAACTTGTAGCCGACGCCCCAGACGGTCTGCACGAACGTCGGGTTGGAGGGGTCCGGTTCGATCTTCTCGCGGAGGCGCCGGACGTGGACGGTCACCGTGGACGTGTCCCCGAAGGTGTAGCCCCACACGTGCTCGAGGAGGACCTCGCGGCGGAACACCTCCTTCGGGTGCTCCATGAGGAAGGCCAGCAGGTCGAACTCCCGCTGGGTGAGGTCGACGGACCGGCCGTCCACGACGACCTCCCGGGACTTGCGGTTGAGCGAGATCCCGCCGACCTCGAGCGCCTCGGGTGCGGCGGGACCCGCATCGGACCCCCGGGACCGCTTGAGGACGTTCTTCACCCGGGCGACCAGCTCGCGGGGGCTGAACGGCTTCGCCAGGTAGTCGTCGGCGCCGATCTCGAGCCCGGCGATGCGGTCCGCGGTCTCGCCGAGCGCGGTGAGCATGATGATCGGGACGTCGCTGACCGCCCGCACCCGCCGGCAGACCTCCCGGCCGTCGATGCCGGGCAGCATCAGGTCGAGGACGATCAGGTCCGGGGTGGCCTGCTGCACCCTGGCGAGCGCGACCGCGCCGTCGCCGACGTGGTCGACGTCGTAGCCCTCGCGGGTCAGGTAGCGGGAGACGACCTCGGCCACCGTCTTGTCGTCCTCGACGACGAGGATGCGGGCGGAGGGGGCGGCGTCGGCGGGGGTGGTGCTCATGGGGATCGCGTCCATCCTTCCACCTCGTGCGAGGGCCGGCGAGGGCCCCTCCGGCCGGGGTCAGGGCGGGGGTGGCCGCGTCAGCCCGCGACGTCGCCCTCGGACGCGGCGCGCTCCTGCCGGGACTCCACGAAGAACGCCCCCAGGGTCGCGGCCAGGGAGCGAAGACCACGACGGCGTACGCGGACAGCACGAGGGCGAGGAGGCGGCCGGCCAGGGACACGGGGTCGAAGACCAGCGTCGAGGTGACGGCGGCGTTGGCGGCGAACCACAGCGCGTCGCCGAGCGATGACACCCCGTCGGCCCGCCCGCGCTCGAGGACGTAGATGAGCTGCCCGCCGCCGAACACGACGACGGCCGTGAGCGCGACGAGGAACTGCAGCCGACCCCGCAGCAGCCCGCGCGCGGTGCCGACCGCCCGGTAGGACGAGCCGATCACCCGCGCGGCCGGGAGCAGGCGGACGACGCGGAGCGCCTGGAAGGCCCGGACCACCCGCAGTGCCGGGAGGACCAGGAACAGCACCGCCGGCCAGTTGCGGCGGAGGAACCGCGCCGCGCTGCTGGCGACCGCCAGCTTCACGACGAGCTCGACCGCGAAGATCCCCCAGATCACGTTGCTGGCGGTGCGGATCCAGCTGAGGTCGTCGAGGGGGGCCACCAGCTCGTAGGCCACGATCAGCGCCCACACCCCGGCGAGCACGGCCATCGGGATGTCGAGGAGGCGCTCGAGGCGCGCGGCCCGCCGGTCCCCCGCGGGGCCCACCCCCTCGACCTCCGCGAGGCTGCCGCTCCCGAGCTCGCCGTCGTCGACGGGTCCGTGCGCGGGTGGGTCCGGGACTGGGCGGGGGTCATCTGGGCGGGGGTCGTCGTCGTGGTCTGCCACCCATCCGAGCGTAGGGGGTACCGGCGGTCCACCAGCCGCCGGTAGCGTGCGGACGTCGCAGTCACGACCAGGAGCAGACCCGTGGGCGTCCCCCTCACCCGCCGCCAGGCCCTCGCCTACGCCGGCCTGGTCGGCGCGACGGTCGCCGCCCCCACGGCCGGGTGGGGGCGGGCACCAGCCCGCGCCGCCGTGCGGTCCGGTCCCGGCCTCGCCGGCTTCAGCCAGGCGGGGACGGCCGTGCCGATGCACCTCGAGCTGGTCACCGTGACCGACACCACCGCGACGCTCACGTGGTACACGGGCGACCCGACGGACCTGGACCCCTACGGCCGGCCAGCCCCGGTGGCCGCGCCGGGACGGGTGCTGCTGGGCACGTCGCCGGCGCCGTCGTCCTGGGAGGAGGTCGCCGCCCACGACCCGACGCCGTACCACCACGTCGAGCTCACGGGTCTGACCCCGGGGACCCGCTACTGGTTCCGCGCGGAGTCCGCCGGCGTGCCCGCCCTGGCGACGACGTTCGACCCGGCCGACCTGCACCCCCTCCGCCTGCTGGTGACGGGTGAGGACCTGAGCGGCCTCGACCTCTCGAACCTGGGGACGTTCACGACGCTCGTCCCCCCGCCGGGCGCGGAGGTCCTGCGCGTCGCGTGGTTCAACGACATGCACTTCGGCGAGCTGATCAGCGGCATCGTCACCGGCGACCTGCCCGACCCCGTCTTCCCCGACGGCTTCCCCGCGGGCCTGCGCGTGGACCCCGACAACCCGTACTGGCGGATCACCGGCAACGCCGCGATCGCCGAGGCCATCGGGCGGGGGGCCGGGTTCCTGATGGTCAACGGGGACCTGACGAACGAGGCGGAGCCGGCCGCGCTCGAGGAGGTCCGCGCCTCCCTCGACGCGTTCGGGACGCTCGGCAGCTGCCGGCGGACCGCCGCGGGCGACTTCCTCGTGTCGGCCGGCGACCCGCCGGCGTACTGGGTGACGCGCGGGAACCACGACCGGGCCCACCAGGGGGAGGGGTACGGGTCGGGCACCCCGGTCGAGGGGTTCGAGGGCTTCCGCGACACCTTCCACGCCACGTTCGCCGACTCCTGGGCGCCCGGATCGGCCACGTCGCGGTTCACGGTGGTGGCGGACAGCCCGACGACCAGGTGGCGCTTCGTCGGGCTGGACTCCTCGACCGATCCCACGAACACCGGGACCCTGCCGACCGAGCAGCTCGAGTTCCTGGAGGCGTCCCTGGTCGCCGCGGACGAGCCGGCGTTCGTCCTGGTCCACCACCCGGCCGGGGAGGAGAACCAGCTCGTCGGGCTGCCGCCGGCGATCGCGGGGGTGAGCGACGTGGAGGGATCGGCGGCGTTCCGCGAGATCCTCGCCGGGGCGGGCGAGTCCGTCGTCGGCGTGTACCAGGGCCACACGCACCGCACCAACGCCACGCGGTCGCCGCTCTCGACCGGGCCGTTGCCGTTCTACGAGGGCGCGTCGACGAAGGAGTACCCGGCCGGCTACTCGATGCTCCGGTTGTTCGAGGGCGGGTACATGGTCAACTTCCACACGTGCGCGGACCCCGAGGCCCGGGCGTGGGCCGAGCAGTCGAGAGCCGAGTACTACGGCGGCTACCCCTACTACACGCTCGGGTCGCTGCAGGACCGCAACTGGACCTACGAGGTCGACGCCCGCCGGACGACCACCGCCGGTGGAGGGGCCTGCCCCGCCGACGTCGGGCACTACGTGCGGCCGCGTGGCTGAGGGGTGGCCGGGATGGGTCTGAGGCCCGTGTCGGACGGGTCGGTCGCCGACTGGTGGCTGTCGGCGCTGACACCGTGGGCCTGGCCGAAGCTGGTCGGCGAGTTCGTCCCGTCGACGTTCGAGGCCGTGTGCCGGGTGCTGCACCCCTGGCATCGCGCCGGCGGTGGCTCCGAGGCGGTCCCCTGGACGGAGTCGGTCGAACGCGCAGGGGGCGGCGGCGGTGGCCGGGGTCGTCCACCGCGACGACCTCCACGACCGCGGAGTCCCCATCGCGGTGCCGGGGCTCCTCGAGCCATCGGTCGGGATGGTGGACCCTGACGTCCTCGACGCGCTGCTCGGCGTGCTCGGCTCGGCCACGGGGTCCCCTGATCAGGTGTACGTCGCGATCTGGGACGGGTTCGGCCACGGGGAGGTCGCGCCGTTCCGCGGGGCCGCCCGCCTCCCGACCGCGAAGCGGGGTCACCTGCTCGCGGAGGGGTCGCTGGACGACCTCCGATCGATCGAGGACGGTGCGCTGCCCGCGGCGATCTGGTGGCCGGCGGACCGGGCCTGGCTGGTGCACACCGAAGTCGACTACCACTGGACCTTCGTCGCCGGCGCGACCCCGCTCGTCGCCGCGCTGCTCGCCTCGCCGGTCCTCGGGGTCGTGGCGGACCGGTTCGACGGGGTGGCGACCCGCGTCCCCGAGTAGGGGTTCCGGCACCGCCGACCACCTGTGGTGGTCAGGTGTCCGTCCAGGACCGGCAGGTGGTGGGCGGCCAGCACCGCGGCCCGGTGTGCGTGCACGCCGACGCACCCGCTCGAGCGGGCTAGCGGTCGGTCTCACGGTCTGATGATCCCGTCGGGGCGGCGCCTCGGCAGATCACCGGCTGGCGCGGGCAGGTCTGTGCCCACGTCCCGGGTCCCGGGGGTGTGCTACTCGTCGTGCTCCGGTCGTGGCCGGAGCCGGGTGTGGTGGGGGACGGTGCGGATCGTGCGGCCGCGTCTGGTCCAGGCCACACCGCCGCCGGTGGGATCGAGGTGGCCGTGCCAGCCGTGGCGGTGCACGACCCGCAGGTGCCAGCGGCTGCTGATCGTGACCAGGTTGTCCGGGTCGTGCCCGCGCTCGACGTCGAGGTGGTGCACATGGCCCAAGCCGGCCGGGGTGCGGCGGCCCGGTTCCCGCGACCCCAGGTCACGCGCGGCGACAGCGGTCCGCGTGTCCGTGGGGATGTCGTCCGCCCGCACCCTGGCCGTGACCGCCAGCGGCCGTGCCCCGTCGAAGACGACCGCCTGGACGTCGGCGTCAGCTGCCAGCGCCTCGACCGTGCGCGCCGACACGGTCGGCAGCGGTCCGGCGACCGCGAGGTCGAGCAGCCCCGTCGCGGTCTGCTCGATCCGGTCCAGGGGGACGTGGACGATGAGCAGCGGCTTGGCGGGGACCCGCCGCCCGGTCGTCGTCCGGCCGTCCAGGGCACCCGCGCACAGGTCGACGAGCGCACGGCCACGACGGGTGGCGCGGGACCGACGACAGCGCCTGGCTCCGCCGTGCCCCTCACCCCCGGCGTCGTGGCCGTCGTCGCCGGCGTCACGGTCGCCGTCGGCATCGGCCCGGCTCGCGGTGCGGTCCAGCCCGCCGACGACGGTGGCGGTGTCGGCGGCCGACAGCTCGCCGTACAGGCGACCCCGACCGTCGAGGCCGAGCTGGATGGCGAGGAAGGTGTCGCGGTCGGCGGCATCCTCCGCTGACTCCTTCACCCGAGCGGCCAGCACGTCGTCGACCGCGTCCTGGACCGCCCAGCCGACCTGGTCGGGGTCCATCCGGTCGACGAGGTCGATGCTGACGGCCAGGCGTTCGTCGACCACCTCCCGGCCCTCGCGGCCCAGCCGGCGGACCCGCCCGACCACGTCGCGGACCTGGGACCAGGACAGCCGCCCCGCGGCGAACAGCGCGCGCGTCGCCGGCATCGCCGCGAGCACCTCGCCGGCATCGAGCAGCATCCGCCGCTCCGCCGCGGTCCAGCCGTACTCCACGGCCAGGAGGAGGTCCATCGGCAACCCCTCCAGCGGCTCCGCCACCCCGGCACGGTCCGCGGCCGCGACCGCGTCCACCAGCGCGACCTCCGCCGCGTGGCGGGCCTCGGCCGCCGCGGCGAGAGCGGCCAACATGTCCACCCCGGTGGTCAGCGACGGCGGGGCCCCGCCGTCACCACCCTGGGGCGGCGGTTCCCGCCCCTCGATCTGTGTCACATCGATCACCTCGTTCAAGTCGAACACCTGTACGACCACATCGAACCACGAGGGTGTGACAGTCCCGGTCCCGGAACCCGGGTGATCCACAGGGCCGCGACGCCCGACCGATCAACCTCCGACGAACGCCACGACCGCCGCCGCGAGGTCGGCCTCGGCGACCCCGTGCCACCCGCCGGAGAGGCTGCGGTGCACCGCGTCCGGCAGCGCGGCGGCGACCGACGCGGCCCACCCGGTCAGGTCCTCCGAGCTCCCCTCGGAGTCGAGCACGAGCGTCGGCACCCGGACGTCCGCGAACAGCGGCGAACGCGTGGCGTCTGAGATCACGCAGTCGTGCACGAGCGTGTCCGCCACCGCGTCGAGCTGCGCCTTCGCCGGTCCCATCCCCTCCACCAGCTCCTCGGGCACCCCGACGCCGGCGAGGAACGCATCCGCCGCGGCGCTCCGCCGCCCCTCGGCCACCAGACGGCGGATCTCCGCGGTGAAGGGCGTCTCCGCCGGTCGGTCGTCATCGGGGTCGAGCGGGGGCTCGAACAGCACCAGGCGGTCGATCGCCACGCCCGCGGCCACGGCGTGCATCGCGAGCAGAGCGCCGGAGGAGGTGCCGTACACCACCGGCACGGCGCCCCCCGCCGCGGTCCTGGCCGCATCGGCGACGGCGGCGAGGTCCTCGATCTCGCGCTCGACCGCGTAGGGCGGCGTGTTCCCGCTCAGGCCGCGGCCACGCCGGTCGTAGCGGTACGCGGTGCGGTCGCCGGCCAGCGCCCTCGCGAGCGGCAGCAGCGATCCGAAGTCCCGGTACCCGCCGGCGGGCTCCACCAGGACCAGCGGCCGTCCCGATCCGATCCGCTGCCACGCGATCGCGGTCCCGTCCGCGGACGTGACCACCCCCTCCACCGGTTCGGTGCCCCGACCCGCCACCGCTGCCTCCTCGCCATCGACGTCTCCCACCGGTCCCGACGGACCGGGCCGCCGGAGATCATCGACCCTCGAGCAGCTCCTTCTCCACCACCTCGTAGGTGTAGGAGAGCCGCCGGCCGAGGAACGCGGCGGTGGGGTCCATCTCGCTGCCGACGCGGACCGGTGGGTCGGTCCGCCACGCCACCTGGGACCGCCTCCGATGTGGGGAGGGACCGGTGTGGCACGCTCCGAACCCCCACGACGACGCAGGGTGTCCCTGGCGTCACGCCGACGCACCACGGCCCGACCCCCGCCGCAGGAGTGATCTGCCATGCCCCCCACCGGACCCGGCACCCGTGACACCGTCGCCGCGCAGCTGCAGCGCGACGCCATGGCCGCCACCCGCGACGGGTTGCTGTCCCAGACCGTGGAGGCCGTGGGCGACGACGGGACGATCACCATCCGGGGTCGGCGGCTCGCGAACTTCGGGTCGTGCTCCTACCTGGGCCTGTGGGGTCGGGAGGAGCTGAAGCGGGCGGCGATCGAGGGGATCGAGGAGTTCGGCGTCCACTTCTCCTCCTCCCGGCTGTACGCCTCCCTCCCCTACTACCCGCAGCTCGAGGACCGGCTGGGGCGGATCTTCGACGGCGCCCACGGGATCGCGACCGGCACGACGACCCTCGGGCACCTCTCCGCCCTGCCGTCGATCATCGCCGACGAGGACGCGATCCTGATCGACCGGCAGGCCCACTCCTCCCTCCGCCTCGCGGCATCGGTCCTCGCCGCCCGCCGCGTGCCGATCCGCACCGTCGAGCACGCCGACCTCGCCGACCTGGAGGAGGCGGTGGCCGATCTCTCCCCCTCCCACCAGAAGATCTGGTACGTCGCCGACGGGGTCTACTCGATGTTCGGCGACCGTGGACCGAACGCGGAGGTCATCGACCTGCTCGACGACCACCCCCAGCTCCACGCCTACATCGACGATGCGCACGGCTTCGCCTGGGCGGGCCGGCACGGGCGCGGGGTCGCGGTCGAGGACCGGGCGCTGCACCCCCGGCTGGTCCTGGCCCTGTCGTTCGCGAAGGCCTTCGGGGCCACGGGCGGCGCGATCGTGGCCGCCGACCCGGTGATCGCCCAGCAGGTCGCGTTCCGCGGCGGGCCGCTGATGTTCGGCGGACCGATCCAGACGGCCGACCTCGCCGCCGCGGTGGCCGCCGCCGACCTGCTGCTGAGCGACGCGCACGAGGAGCTCCGCGCCCGCATCGAGGCCCAGATCGACCTGGTCATCGACCGCGCACGAGCCCACGGGCTGGTCCTGACGTCCACCGACCGCACCCCGATCTGGTTCGTCGAGACCGGCTCGTTCGACCGCGGGCGAGAGGTCGGCCGGCGCATGGTGGAGGCCGGGTTCTGGGTCAACCTGTCGTCGTTCCCCGTCGTGCCGATGGGTCGCGCGGGCATCCGCTTCACCAACACCTTGGCGCAGTCCGACGACCAGATCGACCGCCTGCTCGAGACCCTCGCGGCCGCCGTCGCCGACGTCGGGGGCGGTCGGGTCATCGACCTGACCGACGCGGAGGCCGGGGTCGATGGGGGCGCCGAGGCCGCGCGCCGGTCCTAGCCGCCTCCGGTGCGCCGGTACCGGTCCGCCGACGAGGACAGCGCCCGCTGGGCGTCGGTCCCCCTCCGCCCCGGCGACGTCATCGTCTCCTCCCGGTCCAAGCACGGCACGACCTGGGTCCAGGCCGTCCTCCTGACGATGGTCCACGGGCCGGCGCTGCCCGACCGCCTGGACGCGCTCAGCCCCTGGGTGGACCACCTGGTCGAGCCGATCGACTCCGTCGCCGACCGCCTGGCCGCCCAACCGCACCGTCGGGTGGTGAAGTCCCACACACCGCTGGACGGCTTGCCGGACGACCCGCGGATCCACCGGGTGGTCGTCGCGCGCCACCCCCTCGACGCGGCGGTGTCGCTGTACCACCAGCGCCGCAACATCGACCGGGTCCGGCTGGCCGAGCTGACCGGCGCCGCACCCCGCGCGGCGAGCGACGAACCCCTCGCCACCTGGCTGTCCAGATGGGTGCACGCCGATCCGGACCCGGTCGAGGCGCTCGACAGCCTGCCCGGCGTCCTCCACCACCTCGCCGACGCCTGGCGCCGGCGTGACGACCCGGGGGTGGTGCTGGTGCACTACGCCGACCTCGCCGCGGACCCTGCTGCCGAGGTGCGTCGGCTGGCAGCCGCCCTCGACCTGGCGCCGGCCGCCGACATCGACGCGGTCGTCCGCGCCACGTCGTTCGCCGCGATGCGGTCCCGCGCCGAGGACCTCGCGCCCGACTCGCTCGGCGTCCTAGCGGATCGCGGCGCGTTCTTCCGCGCCGGCCGGTCGGGCGAGGGCGCCGCGGCGCTGGCCCCGTCGGACCTGGCGGCCTACGAGGCGCGGGTCGCCCAGGCCCTCGACCCGACGCTGCGCCGCTGGCTGCACCGCTGAGGCGCACCTCCCGCCAGGATCGCGCCGAACGTCGCCGTCAGGCGACGTAGGCCCCGATCGCGCCGAACATCGCCGATTCCCCCACGCGACCCGCCCTCCCCTAGCCTGAGCGGCATGGATGACCTGTCTGCCTGGGAGTCGAGGGCGACGAAGGAGTTCGGGGGCACGCCGCCGGGCGAGAAGCGCTGGCGGACGCCCGAGGGCATCGACGTGAAGCCGCTGTACACCGCGGCCGACGTCGCCGACCTGCCCGACACCGGCCTGCCCGGGTTCGCGCCGTTCACCCGCGGCCCGTACGCGACGATGTACGCGAACCGGCCGTGGACCATCCGGCAGTACGCCGGCTTCTCCACCGCCGAGGAGTCCAACGCCTTCTACCGGCGGGCGCTCGCGGCCGGGCAGCGGGGCCTCAGCGTCGCCTTCGACCTCGCGACGCACCGTGGGTACGACTCCGACCACCCGCGGGTGGAGGGGGACGTCGGCAAGGCCGGGGTGGCGATCGACTCCGTCGAGGACATGCGGATCCTCTTCGACCAGATCCCCCTCGACACGATGAGCGTGTCGATGACGATGAACGGCGCGGTGCTGCCGATCCTGGCCTGCTACATCGTCGCCGGTGAGGAGCAGGGGGTCGAGCACGCCAAGCTCAGCGGGACCATCCAGAACGACATCCTCAAGGAGTTCATGGTCCGCAACACCTACATCTACCCGCCGGGCCCGTCCATGCGGATCGTCAGCGACATCATCGGCTACGCCAGCCGCGAGATGCCGCGGTTCAACACGATCTCGATCTCCGGCTACCACATGCAGGAGGCGGGGGCGACGGCGGACCTCGAGCTCGCGTTCACGCTCGCCGACGGCGTGGAGTACGTCCGCGCCGCGATCGCCGCGGGCCTCGACGTCGACGCGTTCGCCCCGCGCCTCTCCTTCTTCTTCGCGATCGGCATGAACGTCTTCATGGAGGTCGCGAAGCTGCGGGCCGCCCGGCTGCTGTGGGCCGAGCTGATGGCGCAGTTCGACCCCCAGGACCCCAAGTCGTCGATGCTGCGGACGCACTGCCAGACCTCGGGGGTGTCCCTCACCGAGCAGGACCCCTACAACAACGTCGTGCGCACGACCGTCGAGGCGATGGCGGCGGTCCTCGGCGGCACCCAGTCCCTCCACACGAACGCCTTCGACGAGGCGCTCGGCCTGCCGACGGACTTCAGCGCCCGCATCGCACGCAACACCCAGCTCATCCTGGCGGAGGAGACGGGGATCCCGAACGTGATCGACCCGCTCGGCGGCAGCTGGTACGTCGAGTCGCTCACCGCCGCGCTGGCCGACCGGGCGCGAGAGCTGATCGCCGAGGTGGAGGAGCTCGGCGGCATGACGAAGGCCGTCGAGTCCGGGATGCCGAAGCTGCGGATCGAGGAGGCCGCCGCCCGCCGGCAGGCCCGGGTGGACCGCGGCGAGGACGTCGTCGTCGGCGTCAACCGCTACGTCCCCGAGGACGTCGACCACGTCGACGTGCTGGACATCGACAACACCAAGGTCCGCGAGTCCCAGGTCGCCCGCCTGGAGCGGGTCCGCGCCGAGCGCGACGACGACGCCTGCCGTGCGGCGCTCACGGCGCTGGAGGAGGGGGCGAGGGGTGACGCGAACCTCCTCGAGCTGTGCGTCGCCGCCGCCCGGGCACGCGCCACCGTCGGGGAGATGAGCGACGCGATGGAGGCCGCGTTCGGCCGCCACCAGGCCACGATCCGGTCGATCAGCGGGGTCTACGGCGCCGCCTACGAGGGGGACGAGGGGTACGCCGCGGTCGTCGCGGAGGTGGAGGCCTTCGCCGAGGAGGAGGGACGCCGCCCGCGGATGCTGGTGGTCAAGATGGGCCAGGACGGCCACGACCGCGGCGCGAAGGTGATCGCGACGGCGTTCGCGGACCTGGGCTTCGACGTCGACGTCGGCCCGCTGTTCCAGACCCCCGCCGAGGCGGCGCGCGACGCGGTCGACAACGACGTGCACGTCGTCGGCGTCTCCTCCCAGGCCGCGGGGCACAAGACGCTGGTGCCCCAGCTGCTCGCCCAGCTCGCCGAGCAGGGGGCGGACGACATCGAGGTCGTCTGCGGCGGCGTGATCCCGCCGGGTGACCACCAGGCGCTCCGCGACGCGGGCGTGGCGGCGATCTTCGGTCCCGGGACGAACATCACCACCGCGGCCCGCGACGTGCTGGCCATCCTGCGGCGCAGGCGTGCCGGCTGACGACCTCGCCGCCGGGATCGTCGCCGGCGACCGCCGGGCCCTGTCGCGGGCGATCACGCTGGTCGAGTCGACCCGCGACGACCACCGGGAGGAGGCGGCGGCGCTGCTCGACGCGCTGCTCGACCACACGGGCACCGCGGTCCGGCTCGGCGTCAGCGGCCCGCCGGGCGCGGGCAAGTCGACGTTCGTCCAGGCCTACGGGCTCCACCTCGTCGACGACCTCGACCAGCGCGTCGCGGTCCTCGCCGTCGACCCGTCGTCCACGCAGTCCGGCGGGTCGATCCTCGGGGACAAGACCCGGATGCCGGAGCTGGCCGCCCGGCCCGGGGCGTTCATCCGCCCCTCCCCCTCCTCGGTCGGGTTGGACGGGCGGGCCCTCGGCGGCGTGGCGCGGCGCACCCGGGAGGTGCTGCTCCTGTGCGAGGCCGCCGGGTTCGACCACGTGCTGGTGGAGACCGTGGGCGTCGGGCAGTCCGAGACGGCCGTGGCGGGGATCGTCGACACGATGGCGCTGCTGCTGCCCCCCGCCGCCGGGGACGACCTGCAGGGCATCAAGCGGGGGGTCATGGAGCTCGCCGACCTCATCGTCGTGACCAAGGGGGACGGGGACCTGCTGCCGGCCGCGCGAGCGGCGGCAGCGGACGCGCGGCAGGGGCTGGCGCTGCTCCGCCGCCGCCACCGCGGCTGGGAGCCCCGGGTCCTGCTGACCTCTGCGCTCCGCGCCGAGGGCATCGGCGACGTGGCCGCGGCCGTCCGCGCCCACGCCGACCACCTGCGCGACACCGGCCAGCTGGAGCCGCTCCGCGCCCAGCAGGACGTCGGGTGGCTGCAGGACGAGGTCACCGACGGGTTGCTCCGCGCCTTCCGGTCCGACCCGCGGGCCGCCGCGGCGATGGACGACGCGTTGGGGGAGGTGCGCGCCCGGACGACCACGCCGACCGCGGCGGCGCGCCGCCTGCTGGACGGCTACCTGACCTGAGCCGCCCTGACCTGAGCCCGCTGGCCTGAACCGCGGCGACTCCGGGTAGGGTCCGCACGATTCGATGACCGGCTCACCTGGCGGGGCCGCAGGCCGATCGGAGAGGCGGATGGAGACGCTGTCGCGTCGCGCGACCTCCCCCACGGTGTCGGTGGGGGTCCTGATCGTGCTCGCGGTCGTCGTCGGGCGGCTCGTGTCGGCGCTCGTGACCGTCGACGGGATGCCGCTGTGGTCGGTCGGCCCGGCGGTGGCCAGCGCGGCCGTGATCATCTGCGGTTGGTGGTCGCTGCCGCTGGTGGCGGCGACCGGCGGCGTCGTCGAGCTCCTCGTCGCGGGCGCCGCTCCCTCGCCGGCGAGGGCCCTCGGCGTCGCGGTGGCGCTGGCGGTCTACGGCCTGGCCGCCCTCCCGGCGCACCGCCGGGTCACGACCCCGCCGGAGGACCCCCGCCTGCTGATCGTCCCCGGTCTGTCCATGCTCGTCGTCCCGCTGGCAGCCGAGGGGCTCGGGAGCGCCGTCGCCGGGACGACGACCGGTGTGGCCGGCCAGTTCGTCGCCGCGATCGTCGGCCTGACCACCGTCCTGCCGCTCGCCATCGGCCTCGCGTTCGGCGACGTCGGCGGCGACCGCAGCGGCCGCAGCCGTCTGGCGGTGGCTGCGGCGGTCGCGGGCGGGACCATCGGGCTCCTGGCCGTCGACGCCGAGGTGCCGAGCACCTTCCTCGTGTGCCTGGCGATCCCCCCGATCGCGGCCATGCAGACCACGCTGGTGCAGTCAGCAGCCATCCCGGCGTTCGTCGGGCTCACCGCCGGGGTCGGGTTGCGCATCGCGGACGCCGACCTCGGCCAGCTGCGGTCGGCCCAGGCCCTGCTGGTGATGATCGGGCTGGTGGTCGCCGCCGCGTACCTGAAGGCCGAGCAGGCGCGGCGGGGCCACCGCGTCGCCCTGGCCCGCCAGCAGCAGGCGGCGTCGATCCTCGACGCGCTGGCCGAGGGGGTCATGCTGGTCGACGCCGACCTGCGGACGATCAGCATCAACCCGGCGGGTCGGGCGCTGCTCGGGTGGACCGGCGAGCCGGGCGTGGGTCGGACGGCCGAGGAGATGGACGCCCAGATCCTGTCCCGCGACGGTCGCCTGCTGGATCCCGAGGAGATGCCGCTGGTGCGCGCCCAGCGGGGGGAGGCGATCGAGGACGAGGTGTACGGCCTGATCCGCGCCGATGGCAGCCGGCACTGGCACGCGCTCACCATCAGGACCCTGCCGCAGCTCGACGCGACCGACGACGCCCACATGGTCGTGACCACCCGGGACGTGACCGACGAGGTGGAGGCCGACCACGCCGCAGCCGCCGAGGCGACCCAGCTCCGCCACCGCGCGCTCTACGACAGCCTGACCGGGCTCGCGAACCGGACCCTGCTGATCGACCGGATGGGTCGGGCGCGCCGCACCGCGGAGCGCCACCGGAGCGCCACCGGGCTGCTGATGGTCGACCTCGACGGGTTCAAGGCCGTGAACGACGACCTGGGGCACGCCGCCGGCGACGAGGTGCTGGTCCAGGTCGCCCTGCGCCTCCGGACGGTGCTGCGGGCCGCCGACACCGCGGCGCGGGTGGGCGGCGACGAGTTCGTGGTGCTGTGCGAGGATCTCGACCCCGGCGCGGCGGAGTCCGAGCTCGCCGGCATCGGCGACCGGATCCAGGACCTCTTGGGGGAGCCCTACACGACGGCGGTGGGTCGCGTCGGGCTGGGTGCGAGCGTGGGGTGGGCGGTCGCCGGACCCGACGAGGGCGTCGACCTCGAGCTGCTGGCGCGCGCCGACCAGACGATGCTGGCCGACAAGCGGCACCGCAAGCGTCGCGAGCTGCCGCTGGCAGCGGCCCCCCCTCCGGTCACGGTGGCGCGCGACGGGGACGTGCGGACGGTCTTCATCGTCGACGACGATCCGGCGATGGTGCTGCTGGCCGAGCGCATCATCGAGGCGAGCGGCGGACCGCTGCGCGTGATCGGGACGGCCCACGACGGGGCGACGGCCATCGACCGGATCCTCCGGGACGAACCCGACCTGGTGCTCTGCGACGTGATGATGCCGGCGGTGTCCGGCCCGCAGGTCGTCGAGCAGGTCCGGCGGCACCGGCCCTTCCAGGCGTTCGTCTTCTGGTCGGTGATGGCGCCGCCCGAGCTCGAGCGGCACCGCCGCGACCTCGGCGTGCCGTTCGTGCCGAAGGACCGCATCGAGGAGCTGCCCCGCGCGCTCGAGGAGATGTCCGTCGGATCGGCGGGGACCGATCCTCAAGGTGGGGGCTGAGCGAGCCGATCAGGTCCCCGAGCGCCTCCGGGCGCCCGTCACGCGACCCCCGATCGGACCAGGTGAATGCTCGCACGTACCAGCATCCGCACGCGCTTGGTGGCGCTCCTCGCCGTGCCCGCCGCGATCCTCGTCGTGGTGGCGGGCCTGCGGCTGGTCGACGCGCTGGGCGTGGTGAGCCGGACCGCTGACATCGAGGCCCTGACCCGCGCGTCCCAGGCCGAGCGCGACCTGCTCCACAGCCTCCAGCTGGAGCGGACCCGCAGCTTCGAGACCGTCGCCGGCTGGGCCGCCGGCGAGCGGGTCGGCGTCGAGACCGAGGCGCTCATCGCCGCCCGCGAGCGCGTGGACGGCTCGCAGGCGAACGTCGACGCGACGATCGGTGCCCTGGACCTGGCCACGACCGCACCGCAGGTGCTGGCCGCCCACGCAGAGGCGCAGGACAGCCTGGCGGCGCTGGGTCCCCTCCGCTTCAACATGTCCGGTGGCCGGGCGGACGCCCGGTCGATCATCGGCTCGTTCGAGGGTCCCGTGGAGGCGCTGCTCGCCGTCGACGTCGCGGTGACCGAGGCGATCGACGAGCCGGCGGTCACCGACCGCCTCCGCGCGTCGAGTGCGATCAGCCACCTGAAGGACGCCGCGTTCCGGGCCGGTGACGTGGCCGTCCTGACGACGGCCGACGCGATCGACGACGACGTCGCCGCCGAGCTGCTGACCGTCGCGGTGACCGAGCAGCGCAGCTGGGCCCGGGTGGCCGCCGGGCTGCTCGACACGGCGGAGCAGGCCGAGCTCGCCGCGATCGTCGACCAGATCCCCTCCGCGGAGGACCTCGTCGAGGGCACCGGGGACGGGCGGTCCGCGGCCGACGTGACCGCGGCGAACGCCGAGGCGCTGCGCAACCTCGAGCTCCGCTGGTCTGCCAGCGCGGTCGACGAGGCCGCGGCCGTGCGGACCGGCGCGGTCGCCGACGCCGCGTCCCTCGGCAGCCTGGCGCTGGTGGTGCTGGCGCTGGTCGGGTTGGTCCTGCTGGTGCTGCAGCGCAAGGTCCTCCTCCCCCTGCGGCAGCTGACCACCGTCGCCGACACCGTCCGCACGACCCTGCCCGAGTCCGTGGAGGTGATCGCGCACGGCCGGCAGCCGGAGGTCGTCGCCTTCTCCGACGAGGCCTCGGTCGAGCTGGTGGGCCGCACCGACGAGCTGGGTGACCTGGCCCGTGCGATCCAGGCCTCGACGGAGGAGGCGACGCGGGTCGCCGCCGACCAGGCGGCCACGCGCGCTGGCGTCACCCGGACCATCGAGGACGTCGCGCGGCGCGAGCAGGCGCTCGTCGAGCGACAGCTCGCCCTGCTCGACCACCTCGAGGACCGTGAGGAGGACCCCGACCAACTGGCCCAGCTGTTCCGCCTGGACCACCTCGCGACCCGCATGCGCCGCAACGCGGAGAACCTGCTCCTCCTCAGCTCCGGTCGCCTCCCCGGGGGCCAGGAGACCACGCCGGTGCCGCTGGTCGACGTCGTCCGGACCGCCGCCGCGGAGATCGAGCAGTACGCCCGGGTGGACGTCCGCGTGAGCCTCTACGACGAGGTCGTCGGGTACGCCGCCACGCCGCTCAGCCACCTGCTCGCCGAGCTGATCGAGAACGCCACGCAGTTCTCCCCGCCCACCACGAGGGTCACCGTGACCGCCCACGCCGTGGACGACGGCGTCCTCGTCCGCGTGGCCGACCGGGGACTCGGCATGGCCGAGGCGGACATGGCCGACGCCCGCCGGCGGCTCGCCGAACCGCCGCTGCTCGAGGCCGCCGAGTCCCGTCGGCTCGGCCTGTACGTCGTCGGCCTCCTCGCGACCCGCCTCGGCATCGCCGTGGACGTGGACCGCGGGGACGACGGCGAGGGCCTGGTCGTGGAGGTGCTCGTCCCGCGCGCGCTGTTCGAGGGGCAGGCCGCGTCCGCCGCCGCGGCACCGGCGGTCGTCACCGAGGACGAGGTGCCGGGCATCCCAAGCCTCCCCGCGAGGGAGGTGGCGCCTGCGCGCGAGGTGCGCGACCGGGCCCTGCCGTCCCCCACGCGCTCGCCGGCGCTCGAGTCCTCCGGCGACGCCCTGTCGGCCCTCGGCCAGCTGCTCGACGCGGACATCGCGACCCCGCCCGACCTGCCCGACGACGTCGAGCCCGCGCCCGTCGCGGACCTGCCGCACCGCGCCGGCCTCCCCCGCCGGGAGGCGCAGGAGGCAACGCCGTCCTGCAGCTTCTCCGCGGCGTCCGGCGGGCGCACCGTGGACCTCGACCCCCTCGCCATCAGCGCCCTGATGGCCGGGCTCTCCGGTGACGAGCCCGACACCCCGGTCGCCGGCGCGCCGGCCGCTCCGCAGGCGCCCACCGCGCCGGCACCCGCCTCGTCGGCGGCCCGACCGGCGGTCCCGGAACCCGCCCCCGCCCCGCCGGTGGCCGAGCAGCCCCGGCCGACGCCGCCGCGGAGCGGTCCGACGCGGCCGGGCGCCGGTTCGGGCTGGTCCACCCCCTTCCCCACACGAGAGAGCTGAATGATGCACACCGGGACCGACGTCAACTGGCTCCTGACCTCGTTCACCGACCGGACGCCGGGGGTGATCGAATCAATCGTGGTGAGCGTGGACGGGCTGCTCATCGCCGCGTCCGAGGGGCTGGACCGCGCCACGGCGGACCGCGTCGCAGCCGTCGCGTCGTCGCTCGCGTCGATCACCCGCGGCGCGTCCCGGGTGTTCGACGGCGGTGCCCTCCGGCAGGTCATGGTGGCCTACGAGAACGGCTACATCGTCCTGACGTCGCTGCGCGAGGGCGCGGTGCTGGCGGTGCTGACCGCCGCCGGCAGCGACATCGGGCTGATCGGCCACGAGATGGCGACGCTGGGCCAGCAGGTCGGCGGCGCGCTCAGCCCCCAGCTGATCGAGAGCATGCGCGCGCAGCTGCCGCGCTGAGGGGTCCTCGCCCATGTCACGACCACCACGACGGCTGCGGGCCTACGCCCTGGTGCAGGGCCGGACGCGTGCGGACGCCGACCTGTCGCTCGATGCGATGGTGTCCGGCGTCGCCGCCGGCGCCCCGCCGGGCCTGTCCCCGGAGCAGGCCAGGATCATCGAGCGCTGCGCCGCCGCGCCGCAGTCGCTGGTCGACCTGAGCGCGGCGCTCGACCTGCCGATCGGCGTCATCCGCGTGCTGCTGGCCGACCTGCTCGCCGACGGGACCCTGCAGGTGCACGGCAGCGACCGGCGGACCGTCGACGTCCGCCACGACCTGGCTCTCCTCGAGGAAGTGCTTGATGGAATCGAATCGCTCTGACGCCCCCGGGGCCGCGACGCGCCCCGGGCCGACGGCGCGACGTGGTCCCACGTCCGTCAAGATCGTCATCGCCGGCGGGTTCGGCGTCGGCAAGACGACGCTGGTCACCTCCGTCACCGAGATCACGCCGTTCACGACCGAGGTGCCGATGACCGAGGCGAGCATCGGCGTGGACGACACGTCGCTGCTCGGCGACGCGAAGACCACGACGACCGTCGCGATGGACTTCGGCCGCATCTCGCTCGGGAACGACCTGTACCTCTACCTCTTCGGCACGCCGGGCCAGGAGCGGTTCAGCTTCATGTGGGACGACCTGACGGTCGGGGCGGTCGGCGCGGTGGTGCTGGTCGACACACGCCGCCTGGCCGACTGCTTCGGCGCGGTCAGCTACTTCGAGGAGCGCGACCTGCCCTTCGTCGTCGCCATCAACTGCTTCGACGGCCAGGTCCTGCACACCCCCGAGGCCGTGCGGGCCGCCCTCCAGGTCGCCGACGACACCCCCGTGCTGCTGACCGACGCCCGGGACCGCGCCCAGGTCAAGGTCGCCCTCGCCTCGGTCGTCCGCCACGCGATGGCGAGGGCCCGCCGGATCCCGAGCGCCGCCACTACCCCCTGAACTTGGCCTTGAGGTAGTCGCGGTTCATGGCCGCGATGTGGTCGAGGGAGATGTCCTTCGGGCAGGCGACCGAGCACTCCCCGATGTTGGTGCAGGAGCCGAAGTAGGCCTCCATCGTGTCCACCATGTCGCGCGTGCGGGTGTGCCGCTCGGCCTGGCCCTGCGGGAGCATGTTCAGCTGGTGGATCTTCGAGGACGTGAACAGCTGGGCGGCGCCGTTCGGGCAGGCGGCCACGCAGGCCCCGCAGCCGATGCACGCCGCGGCGTCGAAGGCCTCGTCGGCGACGTCCTTCTCCACCGGGATGAGGTTGGCGTCCTGCGCCGAGCCGGTCGGGATGGAGATGTAGCCGCCGGCCTCGATGATCCGGTCGAACGCCGAGCGGTTGACGACCAGGTCCTTGATGACGGGGAAGCCCTGGGCGCGCCACGGCTCGATCGTGATCGTGTCGCCGTCGGCGTAGTGGCGCATGTGCAGCTGGCAGGTCGCCGTCGACCGCTGGGGGCCGTGGGCCTGGCCGTCGATCATCAGCCCGCACGAGCCGCAGATGCCCTCGCGGCAGTCGTGGTCGAAGTGGACCGGCTCCTCGCCGCGCTCGATGAGCTGCTGGTTGAGGACGTCGAGCATCTCGAGGAACGACATGTCCTCGCTGACGTCGGCCAGCTGGTAGGTCTCGAAGCGGCCGGCCGCGTCGGGGGACTCCTGGCGCCAGACGTTCAGGGTGAGCTTCATGGCTCCTCTTACTTGTAGCTACGGGTGGTCAGCTTGACGTTCTCGAAGACGAGGTCCTCCTCGTGGAGGGTCGCCGCCCCGCTGTCGCCGGTGTACTCCCAGGCCCCGACGAAGGCGAAGTCCTCGTCGTTCCGCAGCGCCTCGCCGTCCTCGGTCTGGTGCTCGACGCGGAAGTGGCCGCCGCAGGACTCCTCGCGCATCAGCGCGTCGGCGCACATCAGCTCGCCGAGCTCGAAGAAGTCGGCGACCCGGCCGACCTTCTCGATCGACTGGTTCATCGTCTCGGCCGAGCCGAGCACGCGGACGTCGGTCTCGAACTCCTCGCGGAGGGCCGGGATCTCGCTGAGGGCCTTCTCGAGCCCCGCCCGGCTGCGCTCCATCCCGCAGTGGTCCCACAGGATCTTGCCGAGCTCGCGGTGGAACCAGTCGACGGTGCGGGTGCCCTTGACGTCGAGGTAGTGGCGGATCTGGTCGCGGACGCCCTGCTCGGCCTCGACGAACACCGGGTCGTCGACGGGGACGACGGACTCCCCCAGCTTGGGGGCCAGGTAGTTGCCGATGGTGTAGGGGATCACGAAGTAGCCGTCGGACAGGCCCTGCATCAGCGCCGAGGCGCCGAGCCGGTTGGCGCCGTGATCGCTGAAGTTGGCCTCGCCGAGGGCGAACAGGCCGGGGACCGTGGTCTGGAGCTCGTAGTCGACCCACAGCCCACCCATCGTGTAGTGGGGGGCGGGGAAGATCCGCATCGGCTGGCGGTAGGGGTTCTCGCCGGTGATGCGCTCGTACATGTCGAACAGGTTCCCGTAGCGCTCGGCGATCTTGTCCTCGCCGAGCCGCCCGATGGCGTCGGAGAAGTCCAGGTACACGCCGTTCTTGAGCGGGCCGATGCCGCGCTCGGAGTCGACCACGGTCTTCGCGTTCCGGCTGGCCACGTCGCGGGGCACGAGGTTCCCGAAGGAGGGGTACTTGCGCTCGAGGTAGTAGTCGCGATCGGACTCCGGGATGTCCCCCGCCGGCTTGGAGGTGTCGTCGGGGTCCTTCGGCACCCAGATGCGGCCGTCGTTGCGGAGCGACTCGCTCATCAGCGTGAGCTTGGACTGGAACTCGTCGCTCGACGGGATGCAGGTCGGGTGGATCTGGGTGTAGCAGGGGTTGGCGAAGAACGCGCCCTTCTTGTGCGCTCGCCAGGCGGCGGTGACGTTGGACGCCATCGCGTTGGTGGACAGGTAGAAGGCGTTCGAGTACCCGCCGGTCGCCAGCACGACCGCGTGGGCGGAGTGGCTGCGGACCTCGCCGGTCAGCAGGTCGCGGGTGACGATGCCCACGGCCTGGCCGTCCTTGATCACGACGTCGAGCATCTCGGTGCGGATGTGCATCTCGACGGTGCCGGCGTGGATCTGGCGGGCGAGGGCCTGGTAGGCGCCGAGGAGCAGCTGCTGGCCGGTCTGGCCCCGCGCGTAGAAGGTCCGCGAGACCTGCGCGCCGCCGAAGGACCGGTTGTCGAGCAGCCCCCCGTACTCGCGGGCGAACGGGACGCCCTGGGCGACGGCCTGGTCGATGATGTTGTTGCTCAGCTCGGCGAGCCGGTAGGTGTTGGCCTCACGGCCCCGGTAGTCCCCGCCCTTGATCGTGTCGTAGAACAGCCGGTAGACGCTGTCGCCGTCGCCGTGGTAGTTCTTCGCGGCGTTGATGCCGCCCTGCGCGGCGATCGAGTGGGCGCGCCGGGGCGAGTCGTGGAACGTGAACGCCTTGACGTTGTAGCCGAGCTCGCCGAACGTCGCGGCGGCCGACGCGCCCGCCAGGCCCGTCCCGACGACGATGATCTGGTACTTCCGCTTGTTCGCGGGGTTGACCAGCTTCATGGAGAACTTGTGGTTCTCCCACTTGTCGGCCAGCGGGCCGTCGGGGACCTTCGCGTCGAGGATGGACATCAGGGGTTCCTCTCGTGTTCCGGCTACTCGGCGGATTCGGCGGTGGCGCCCGCAGCGGCTGCGCCCTCGGCGGCACCCTCGGCCTCGAGCGCCTCCAGGCCCTCCCCGGACTCGAAGGCCTCGGTGACGTCCTCGCACTGCTCGTCGCAGTCGATGACCCCGAACAGCGTGCCGAGCGGGAAGGTCAGGTTGATCCCGACGACCAGGACGGTCAGGCCGACGGCCAGGTGGCGGCGCCACGCGTTGAAGCGCTTGTTGTTCAACCCGAGGCTCTGGAACAGGCTCCACGTGCCGTGGTAGATGTGCAGGCCCAGGGCGAGCATCGACACGATGTAGAAGATCGAGGTCCACCAGCGGGACAGGCTGCCCACCAGGTTGTTCGTGACCGCGCCGCGGACGAACTCGGGGTTCGCGAAGCCCCAGGTCAGGTCGGCGAGGTGGAACAGGATGAAGGCCAGCAGGAGGGTCCCGGTCCAGATCATCGTCCGCGAGGCGTAGTCCGCGGCGATGTAGTGGCGGGCGGAGCCGTACTTGACCGGCCGCATCCGCCGGTTGCGCCAGGTCAGCACGTACGCGGCGTGGACGTGCAGGACCAGCGCGGCGATCAGCCCGATGCGCCCGACCCACAGCAGCACGGTGCGCGGGACCAGCGACCCGCCGATGGCGCGGAGCGCCTCCCCGTACTCGCTGAGCTCGAGCGCACCCTCGTAGACGTGGAGGTTCCCGACCGCGTGGATGACGATGAAGATCAGCCCGGCGATGCCGGTGAGGGCCATCACGTACTTCTTGCCGACCGCCGAGCGGTACAGCTCCGCGATCCACAGGCGGGACCGGCGGATCTCGGGCTCGGGGGCCTTGTCCAGCGGGTCGATGCCGCTGCGTGACGGTGTCGCCGTGCTCATGGACTCTCGCTCCTCGTCGTGCTCCGAGCCGCGCTGGACACCCGCGCGGGGGGTCCGGCCGGACAGTGGCGGATGCTATCAGCGCACTGTTCCCACTCCCCATTCACGGCATCATGGGTAGGAAGTTTGAATCCTAACTGTTAGAGTTCAGACCACAGCAGTTCCCACCCCCGACAGCGCACCACGACGGTGCAGGAGGACGACCACCCATGAGCGACACCACGACCACCGCCCTCGACCGCCAGGTCGGCGGCAACCCGTTCCCCGCGGCCGGCACCTACGTGATCGACCAGTCCCACTCGACGGTCCAGGCCGTCGCCCGCCACCTGATGGTCTCGAAGGTCCGCGGCGGCTTCAACAGCTTCTCCGGCACCATCGTCGTGGCAGAGGAGCCGGCGGCGTCGTCGGTCGAGGTGTCGATCGACGCGGCCTCCATCGACACGCGGGACGAGCAGCGCGACGGCCACCTGCGCAGCCCCGACTTCCTCGACGTCGAGACCCACCCGCAGCTGACGTTCACCTCCACCCAGGTCGACCCCTCCGGCCGCGTCACCGGCGACCTCACCATCCGCGGGATCACCCGACCGGTCACCCTCGACGTGGAGTACCTGGGCACCTTCAAGAACCCGTTCGGCCAGACCGTCGCCGCGTTCACCGGCACGACGAAGATCGACCGCACCGAGTGGGAGATGACCTGGAACGCACCGCTCGAGGCCGGCGGCGTCCTGGTCGGCAAGGAGCTCACCATCGAGCTCGAGGTCCAGGCCGCCCTGCAGGAGACCGAGTAGCCGCACGCACCCACCGCGAGCTCCCGTCCCGGCCCCTCTCACCGACTGGGTAGCCCCGCCGCCTCCAGGAGCGGCCGACGCACCCACGGCGAGCTCCCGCCACCCGGCTGGGTAGCCCCGCCGCCCCCACGAGCGGCCGGCGCACCCACGGCGAGCTCCCGCCACCCGGCTGGGTAGCCCCGCCGCCTCCACGAGCGGCTGGCGCACCCACCGCAACGACGCTGACGCCCCGGCCCCCTGCGGCCGGGGCGTCGCCGCGTCCGCCCCGCTAGCCCCTGAACACGGTGCTGCGGTAGTAGCGCAGCTCGTCGATGGACCCGCGGATGTCGGCGAGGGCGCGGTGGCCACCGTCCTTCGCCGGCGCGGCCTCGAGCACGTCGGGGTACCAGCGGCGGGCGAGCTCCTTGATGGTCGACACGTCGACGTTGCGGTAGTGGACGTGCGCCTCGAGGTCGGGCATGTACCGCTTGAGGAACGCCCGGTCGGCGTGGACGGAGTTGCCGGCCAGCGGCGCGGTGCGGGCGAGCGGGACGTGGGCGGTGACGAACTCGAGGACCTGCGCCTCGGCCTCGGCGACGGTCAGCTCGCTGGCCCGGATCTCCGGCATCAACCCCGACCGGCGGTGCATCTCCTTCACCCGGGGGCGCATCCGGCCGAGCACGTCCTCGTCGGCGCCGATGACCAGGTCCGGACCCTCGATGACCGTCTCGAGCGCCCCGTCGGTGACGATGGCGGCGATCTCGACGATCACCTCGGCGTCCGGGTCGAGCCCGGTCATCTCGAGGTCGACCCAGACGAGGGGTTGGGACAGCTCGGACGTGGTCATGTGTCTCCCTCAGCGATCTCGGCAAGCTCCAGCCAGCGCGTCTCCGCATCCTCGAGCTCGGCCATGACCGCGTCGAGGTCGCCAGCCAGCGCCTGGGCGGCGGCGTAGTCGTCGGCGACCTCGACCAGGCGGGCCTGCAGGTCGTCGCGGGCGGACTCGAGCTCGGGGATCCGCGCCTCCAGGCGCTCGTACTCCCGCTGGTCGTTGTAGGTCAGCTTGGCCGGTCGGCGCGCGCGGCCGTCGTCGGCGGGACGGTCCGCCCGGGTCGCCTCGCGGGCTGCCCGCTCCGCCCGCGCTGCCTCGCGCTGGGACTCCCGGTACGCCGTCCACCCGCCGGGCTGGTGGCGCAGGGTGCCGTCGGGCAGGATCGCGTACAGGTCGTCGCACACCCGGTCGAGGAAGTGCCGGTCGGGGCTCGCCACGACGAGGGCGCCCGGCCAGGCGTCCAGGTAGGACTCGAGCACGGTCAGCGTGTCGAGGTCGAGGTCGTTCGTCGGCTCGTCGAGGAACAGCAGGTTCGGGGCGTCGGCGAGGACGCGCAGCAGCTCGAGCCGTCGGCGCTCGCCGCCGCTCAGCTCCTCGACGTAGGCCCGCTGGGCGGGCTTGGTGAAGAGGAACCGCTCGAGCAGGTCCGCGGCGCTGACGGTCAGGCCGTCGATCGTGGAGGCCTGCTCGGCGACCTCCTTGACCGCGTCGATCACCCGCGTCCGCGGCGCCAGCCTGGTCGGGTCCTGGCCGTACCAGCCGACGTGGACGGTCTCCCCGATCCGCACCGACCCGCTGTCGGGGTCTATCCGCCCCGCCAGCAGGCCGAGGAGGGTCGACTTGCCCGATCCGTTCGGTCCGACGATCCCCCACCGCGCCCCCGGGGCGACCTTCAGGTCGACGCCACGGAGGACCCACCGGTCGCCGTAGCGCTTGCCGGCGTTCGTCGCGTTGGCGATCGTCGACCCGAGCCGGCGCGACGGGAAGTCGATCGACAGCTCGCGCTCGTCGACCCGCACCGACGCCGCGGCCACGAGCTCGGTGGCGCTGTCCACCCGGTGCTTCGCCTTGGACGTCCGGGCCTTCGGGCCGCGCCGCAGCCACTCGAGCTCGATCCGCGCCAGGTTCGCGCGCTTGCGGGCCTCGGCCTGCGCCTGCTCGACCCGCGTGGCCCGCGCCTCCAGGTAGTCGTCGTAGGAGCCGTGGTGGGTGAAGGTCTGCCCGTCGGCGACCTCGATGATCCGGGTGGCGATCCGACCGAGCAGGTACCTGTCGTGGGTGACGAACAGCAGCGTGCCGCTGCGGGTGAGCAGCAGGCCCTCGAGCCACTCGATCACGTCCGGGTCGAGGTGGTTGGTCGGCTCGTCGAGGACCAGCAGGTCGGGGTCGTCGGCCAGGACCTCGGCGAGGGCGACCCGGCGGCGCTGGCCACCGCTCAGCGTCCCCAGCGGCTGGTCGACCCCGCCGAGCCCGAGCTTGTCGAGGTAGGCCTCGGCCTCCCGGGAGCCCCCGGCCGCCTCGAGCGGGGTCACGTCGGGTGGCAGCACCGGGTCCTGGTGGAGGTAGCGCATCCGCAGGCCGCCGCGGTGGACCACCCGGCCGGCGTCGGGCTCCTCCACCCGGGCGATGATCTTGAGGAGGGTCGACTTGCCGCTCCCGTTGATGCCGATCACGCCGGCGCGGTCGCCGTCGTCGAGCCCCAGGCTCACCCCGTCGAGCGGCACCTTCTCGGCGTACTGCTTGCGGACGGCCTCGAGGCTGACGATGTTGCGGGCGGGCGCGGCGCTCATCGCGCGCCCCGCTGCGACCCGGCGAGGGCGGTGCAGCCGCGGCCGGCCGCCTTCGCGGCGTACAGCGCCTGGTCGGCGATGTCGACGAGCGACTCGACGTCCTCGAGCTCGCCCGTGGCCACGGCGATCCCGACCGACACGGTCACCACGCCGCCGGTGCCCCGGTGGGGCCGGGCCAGCTCGGCCATCCGCTGGTGGACCCGCTCGGCGACCTGCTCGCAGCCCTCGCGCCCGGTCTCGGGCAGCAGCAGCGCGAACTCCTCACCGCCGTACCGCGAGGCGACGTCGCGCGGCCGGGTCGCGCACTCCGCCAGCGCGCCGCCGATGGCGCGCAGGCACTCGTCGCCCTCGAGGTGGCCGTGGACGTCGTTGAAGGACTTGAAGTGGTCCACGTCGACCATCAGCAGGCCCAGCGGGTCGCGGGTGTCGAGGTGGTGACGCCACTCCCGCTCGCACGCCGCGTCGAAGCCCGACCGGTTGGTCAACCCCGTGAGCCCGTCCACGAGCAGCAGCCGCTGCAGCTCGGCGTTGACCTCCTCGAGCTCCCGGGTGCGCTGGGCGACCAGGTCGCGGAGCTCCTGCTCGCGCTGCCGCGTCAGGCGGTGGCGGATGATCGCCGAGATGCTCGCGGAGATGTCGTTGCGGAGGACCTCGCCCGTGATCCGCTGGCCGTTGACCTGCTCGTAGAGCAGGTGGCCGTAGGCCACGCGGCCGAGGCTCAGGCCCTGGAGCGTCAGGGTGCCGCGCTCCAGCTCACCGGCGAGCTCCGGCGGCAGCAGGTCCTCCCCCGAGAACGGCGACAGCGCCTGCGGGCCGATGGGGGCGCCGTCGACGTAGGCCAGGACCAGGCGCAGGTGGCCCGACGGGTCCGCGACGAGCTCGTCGGGGAGGGCGAGGAAGCACCGGCGGACGCCGAGGCGGGGCAGGTGGTCGACCAGGGCCGCGGCCAGCTCGTCCAGATCGGCGCAGGCGGCGAAGACCCGGTTCATCGTCACGATGTGCTGCAGCTCGGCCTCCGCGGCCGCGCGCTGGCGAGGTGCGGCCTCGACGTCGCTCACGTGGCCGGTGCTCTCCCGCCACACGAGGTCGGCCTCGAGGACCTCCTCCGGCGCCGCGTCGCCGGCCCGCCCCTCGACGGCGGCGACGATCCACTCCGCCGCCCAGCGACCCTGCGCCGGGATGCGCTGGCTGACCGTGGTCAGGGGCGGCACCGCGGTCCGCGCCGCCGGCTGGTCGTCGACGCCGGCGACCCTGACCTGGTCGGGGACGGCGCGGCCGGCGTCGACCAGGGCGTCCATCGCGCCGAGCGCCATGGCGTCGTTCGCCGCCACGACGAGGTCGACCATCGGCCGGTTGGCGAGCACCTCGCGGACGGCCAGGTACGCGTCCTCGCGCTCGTAGGAGCCGGTGGCGACGGTCCATGCGATCGCCGGGTGGGCGGCCACGACCTCCGCGGCGGCGGCCTCGCGCGCGTCGGACTCCTCGTTGCCCTCGAGTCCGCGGAGGAAGAGGACGTTCTGGGGACGCCGCTCCTCGATGAGGCGCCTGACGAGCACCCCGACCGCGCGGGCGCTGTCGCCGCGCACCCACGGCACGCCCGGCGACGTCCAGCCGACGGTGATGAGCGGGATCCCCACCTCGGCGATGGTCGTCAGCAGCTCCTGGACGACACCGCCGACGGCCAGCGTCGTCAGGATCACGCCGTCGAAGCGGCCTGCCGCGATCTGGCGTCGCGTCAGCCCGGCGCGGGCGTCGTCCCGGCGGTGGACCACGCAGACCATCAGCCCCACGCCGGCCTCGTCGAGCGCCGCGCGCGCACCCGCGATCAGCTCGAGTTGGTAGTCGGTGATGCAGTCGACGACCAGCGCGACGGTCCGGCGGCCCCCCTCGGCGTTCATGCGCTCGGCAGGAAGCCGACCCTCTCGCGGACGGCGGCCATCGTCGTCGCCGCGACCTCGCGGGCGCGGTCCGCGCCGATGGCGAGCAGCCGCTGGACCTCGCCCGGGTCGGCCGACAGCTCGGCGTAGCGGTCCCGGGCGGGTTGCAGGTAGTCGTTGACGGCCTCGGCGACCGCCTTCTTGAAGTCGCCGTACATGCGGCCCGCGAACTCCTCCTCGAGCGCGGGGACCTCGCGGCCGGTGACCGCGCTGAGCAGGTCGAGGAGGTTGGTGACCCCGGGCTTGTCGGGTCCCGCGACGACCTCGGAGCCGGAGTCGGTGATCGCGCGCATGATCTTCTTCGCCGTCCGGGCCGGCGTCTCGGCGAGCAGGATGACGCCGGCGTCGGTCTCGGCGGACTTCGACATCTTGGCGTCGGGGACCTGGAGGTCCATGATGCGCGCGCCGGCGGTCGGGATCGTCGCCTTCGGGAGGGTGAACGTCTCGCCGAAGCGGGTGTTGAACCGGTGGGCGATGTCGCGGGTCAGCTCGATGTGCTGGACCTGGTCCTCGCCGACGGGCACCTCGTCGGCCTGGTAGGCGAGGATGTCGGCGGCCTGCAGGACCGGGTAGGTGTACAGGCCGACGCTGACCGACTCCCGGCCGGCGGACTTCTGCTTGAACTGGGTCATCCGGTTCAGCTCGCCCATCTGGGCGCTGCACGAGAGGATCCAGGTCAGCTCGGTGTGCTCGCGCACGTGGGACTGCACGAACAGCGTCGAGACCTCGGGGTCGATGCCGGCCGCCAGCAGCCAGGCGGCCAGGTCGAGGGTCTTCGCGCGCAGCTCCGCCGGGTCCTTCGGGATCGTGATCGCGTGGAGGTCGACGATGCAGAAGACGTGCCCGGGCTCCTGGGCAGCGGCCCAGCGCGAGATCGCCCCGATCCAGTTGCCCAGGTGCGGGTCACCGGTCGGCTGGATTCCACTGAAGACGCGGGGCACGGTCGAGGCTCCTGGTCGCGGACGGGCAGGGCGGGTGAATGGTACCGGTGCCCCCACGCCCGGCCCGGCGGCTAGCGTGACCCGCGTGGAGCAGGGCGACGTCGGACCGCTGGGCGTCGCCGCGTCGTTGGTGTGGAGCTGGCTGTGGATCGCCGGGATGACGGCGTACGCGGCGTGGACGGTGCGGCGGCGGTTCCCCGACGCCCCGTCGATCCTGCTCGCCGCCGCCGCCGGGTTCGCCGCGACGGCGGGGCTCTCCCTGGCGGTGCTGTTCGGCCTCGGCGTCTTCCCCGTCGAGGGGCGCACGCTCGTGCCCCTCGCGGGCATGGCCGTCGGCAACTCGATGACCGCGTCCGTCGTCGCCGCACGGGCCCTGACCGACCGGTTCGCCGAGCAGCGCGGCCAGGTCGAGGCCGCGCTCGCCCTCGGCCTGCCCCCGCGCCAGGCGGTCGAGCCCCTGGTCCGGGTCGTCCTGCGCGACGCGCTGACCCCCCAGGTGGAGAAGACCCGCACGGTCGGGCTGGTCTTCCTCCCCGGCGCGATGGTCGGTCTCATCCTGGCCGGGGTGGACCCCCTCGACGCCGTCCTGGTCCAGGTCGTGGTCATGTACCTCGTCCTGGGTGCCGTGGCGACGTCGGCCAGCGTGATCGCGGTGGTCCTCAGCCGGCGCCTCTTCACCGCCGATTGGCGCACCCTCGACCTGACCCCCACGGACTAGGCCGACCCGCTAGTCACTCCGAGTGGTTTCTGCTGAACGGCTTGTCTCGATGGTGACGCAGCGCTCGGCATGCGTCACCTTGTGGCCATGCGAACCTCACGAGCCGTCGTCGTCACCGCCCTGTCGGTGGCGCTGGCCCTGCCCACATCCGCGCTCGCCCAGCCGGCGAGCGCCCCCCCGGTCCCGGCTGACGCCCTGCCCGCCCCCACCGGCGTGCCCGCCGTCGCCCTGGACGAGGAGGTCGTCGAGGCGATCGAGTCCGTCGAGGCCGAGGCCGAGGAGGAGGCGTGGATCGCCCAGGAGTCCACGACCGCCACGACCGCTGACATCGCGAAGGCCATCCGCTCCCACCAGGTCCGCAACCAGCTGACCGGCGAGGGCGTCGGCGTGGCCCTCATCGACACCGGCGTGGCGCCGGTGGACGGGTTGACCGACGTGGTCCACGGCCCGGACGTCTCGCTCGACGCCCCCTTCGACGAGGTCCGCTCGATCGACGCCTACGGCCACGGCACCCACCTCGCCGGGCTGATCACCTCCGACCGCCCCGACGCCCGCGGCATAGCGCCCGACGCGACCCTCGTCTCGGTCAAGGCCGGCGCGTCGAACGGCGCCGTCGACGTGTCCCAGGTCATCGCGGCCATCGACTGGGTGGTCCTGCACCGCGAGGAGCTCGACATCCGGGTGCTCGTCCTGGCCTACGGGACCGACGGGGTCCAGGACCCGGCGGTCGACCCGCTGGCGCACGCCGTCGAGACCGCGTGGCGCAACGGCATCGTCGTGGTCGCCTCGGCCGGCAACGACGGCGAGGCGGTCCCCGACCTCGCCAACCCGGCGCGGGACCCCTGGGTCATCGCGGTCGGGGCAGCCGACACCCGCGGCACCCACGGCGTCGGCGACGACGTCCTGGCGGACTTCTCCGCCCCCGGTGATGCCGGTCGCCACCCCGACGTGGTCGCCCCCGGCATCGGCATCGTGTCCGCCGAGGTGCCCGGCTCGTACCTGGCCGAGACCTACCCGGCGGCGTCCCGCCCGGGCGGGCTGTTCCGCGGGCACGGCACGTCCCAGGCCGCGGCCATCGCCGGCGGCGCCGCGGCCCTGCTCATCGAGGCGAACCCGTCGCTGACCCCGGACCAGGTCAAGGCGATCCTGACCGGTACCGCGCGACCTCTCGGCGGCGCCGCCGACCCCGGCGCGGGCGCCGGGATGCTGACCGTCGACGCGGCGGTCCGCGCCGCGAGGGGCAGCGTGCCCGCCCACGTCCAGGGCCTGCCCGCGAGCACCGGCACCGGGACGCTCGAGGGCTCCCGCGGCACCCACCACCTCGTGGACCCGGACGGCGAGCAGATGCTCGTCGGCGAGTTCGACATCCACGGCCAGCCCTTCGACGCCGCCGCCTGGGCGGCCGCCGCGACGGCGGGCACGTCATGGCAGGACGGCATGTGGAACGGCACCGCGTGGACCGGGACCGGCTGGACGCCGAACGCCTGGGGCGGTCGGAGCTGGGTGGGTCGCAGCTGGGTCGGCGACAGCTGGGACGGGCGGTCCTGGGTCGGCCGCAGCTGGGTCGGTCGCAGCTGGGTCGGCCGCAGCTGGGTCGGCCGCTCCTGGGTGTCGGTCAGCTGGGACGGCCGCTCCTGGGTCGGTCGCAGCTGGGTCGGCAACAGCTGGGACGGGCGGTCCTGGGACTGACAGCCCGCCCGCGTCCGGCGACGACGCGTCCCCCCGGTCCGTGCGGGCCGGGGGGACGTGTGTCGAGCGGGGCCGTGTCCTCCGCTCAGCCGCGCGACGAGGCGGCGTCCTGGAGGGCCCGGACGATGTCGGGGTTCGCCAGGGTGGTGGCGTCCCCGAGCTCGGTGCCCTCGGCGATCTGCTTCAGCAGCCGGCGCATGATCTTCCCCGAGCGGGTCTTCGGCAGGTCCGGGGTGAAGTACACCTCCGCCGGGCGGGCGATCTTGCCGATCTGGTTGGCGACGTGCTCCCGCAGCTCGGCCTCGAGGTCCGCTGATCCCTCGCGGTCGCCGCGTAACGTCACGAACGCGGTCGGCTGCTGGCCGGTGTCCTCGTCGGCGCGGCCGACCACCGCCGCCTCGGCGACGTACTCGTGGGACACGAGCGCCGACTCGATCTCCGTCGTCGACAGGCGGTGGCCGCTGACGTTCATGACGTCGTCCACGCGGCCGAGCAGCCAGATCGCCCCGTCGTCGTCGAGCTTCGCGCCGTCCCCGGCGAAGTAGACGTCGGTCCCGAAGCGCGACCAGTAGGTGTCCTGGTAGCGCTGGTCGTCGCCCCAGATGGTCCGGAGCATCGACGGCCACGGGTGCTGGATGGTCAGGTAGCCGCCCTCCCCCGGCTGCACCGGCTGCCCGGTGTCGTCGACGACGACGGCCTTGATGCCGGGGAACGCCCGCATCGCCGAGCCGGGCTTGGTGGCGGTGATGCCCGGCAGCGGCGTGATCATGTGCCCGCCGGTCTCGGTCTGCCACCAGGTGTCCACGATCGGCGCGGACTCGCTGCCGATGTGGCGGTGGTACCACATCCACGCCTCGGGGTTGATCGGCTCGCCCACCGTGCCGAGGACCCGCAGGCTCGACAGGTCGTGGCGCTCGGGGTACTCCGTCCCCCACTTCATGAACGCGCGGATCGCCGTCGGCGCGGTGTAGAGGATCGTCACGCCGTACTTGGCGATGATCGCCCAGAACCGGTCCTTGTCCGGGAAGTCGGGGGTGCCCTCGTACATCACCGACGTGCAGCCGTTGGCGAGGGGTGCGTAGACGATGTAGCTGTGCCCGGTGACCCAGCCGATGTCGGCCGCGCACCAGTAGACGTCGGTGTCCGGCTTCAGGTCGAAGGTGAGGCGGTGGGTGGCGGTCGTCTGGGTCAGGTAGCCGCCGGTGGTGTGGACGATCCCCTTCGGCTTCCCGGTCGTGCCGGAGGTGTAGAGGATGTAGAGGACGTCCTCGGCGTCCATCTCCTCGGCCGGGCAGTCGGTGGACTGCCCGTCGATCTCGTCGTGGTACCAGACGTCCCGGCCCTCGACCATCTCGACGTCCACGCCGGTGCGGCGCACGACGAGGACCGTCTCGACCGCGTCGGCGGTGGCGGCCTTGGCGAGGGCGTCGTCCACCGCCTCCTTGAGGGGGATCTGGTTGCCGCGCCGGTTGGCGCCGTCGGCGGTGATCACCATCGTCGCGTCGGCGTCGTCGATGCGGTCGGCGAGGGACTGGCTGCTGAACCCGGCGAACACCACGGAGTGGATCGCGCCGATGCGGGCGCAGGCCAGCATCACGACCGGCAGCTCGGGGATCATCGGCAGGTAGATGGCGACGCGGTCGCCCTTGCCGATCCCCCGCGCCTTCAGGGCGTTGGCGACGCGGCAGACCTCGTCCTTCAGCTCGGCGTAGGTGATGTCGCGCGACTCACCGACCGGCTCGCCCTCCCAGTGGTACGCGATCTTGTCGCCGGCGCCGGCCTCGACGTGGCGGTCGAGGCAGTTGTCGGCGACGTTCAGGGTCCCGCCGGCGAACCACTTCGCGTGGGGCGGGTCCCACTCGAGGACGGTGTCCCAGCGCGACGTCCAGCGCAGCTGCTCGGCGTGGCCGGCCCACCACCCCTCCACGTCGGCGTCGGCCTCGTCGTAGATCGACCCGTCCGACGCGTTCGCCTGGGCGGCGAAGTCCTCGGGCGGTGGGAACGTCCTCGTCTCGGACGACAGGTTCTCGAGTGCGGGGTTCTGGCTCATCTGATGGCTGCCCTCCCAGGCATCGCGGCGTCTGTGCTGGTCTAGCGCTCGGGCGCTCGACTGTCGAGCGCCCGAGCCTGGCCGGTCGGTGACCGGCGGATGACGTCAGTGGGCGGGGGCGATGTCCCCCTCGATCTCGGCGCGGGACTTGCCGGGGAGGCGGACCTCCTCGATCAGCTCCTGCATCGACTCCGGCGGCGGCGCCGTCATCAGGGAGACCACGATGGTCACCGCGAAGTTCACGATCATGCCGACGGTGCCGATCGCCTGCGGGCTGATGCCGGCGATGAACTCCTGACCGCCGTAGATCGGGATCGTGTAGAGCATGTAGCCGGCGGTGAGGATCAGGCCGCTGAGCATGCCGGCGACCGCACCCTTCGCGTTGGTGCGCTTCCAGAAGATCCCGAGCGTGATCGCCGGGAAGAACGACGCCGCGGCGAGCCCGAAGGCGAACGCGACGACCTCGGCGACGAAGCCGGGCGGGTTGACGCCGAAGTAGCCGGCCACGATGACGGCGGCCGCCATCGTCCAGCGACCCACGGCGAGCCGACGTGACTCCGACGCCTGCGGGTTGATCCGCTTGTAGTAGACGTCGTGGGCCACCGACGAGGAGATCACCAGCAACAGCCCCGACGCCGTGGACAGGGCGGCGGCCAGGCCACCTGCGGCGACCAGCCCGACGACCGGCGCGGGCAGGCCCGCGATCTCGGGGTTCGCCAGGACCATGATGTCGCGGTCGATGACGATCTCGTTGGTGTCGGCGTCCGGCGTGTACTGGACCACGCCGTCGCCGTTCAGGTCGTCGACGGTGATCAGCTCGGCCTGCTGCCAGTTGTTGACCCAGGCGGGCAGGTCGTCGACGGCGACGTTCGACACCGACTCGACGGCGTTCAGCTTCGCGAAGGCCGCGATCGCCGGGGCGGTCGTGTACCGGATCGCGAGGAAGAGGAGCGCCCAGAAGGCGCTGAACCGGGCGGCTCGCACCGACTTGGTCGTGTAGAAGCGCACGATCACGTGCGGCAGGCCCGCCGTCCCGCACATCAGCGCGGCGGTGAAGAACAGCATGTTCAGCATCGAGCCGCCGACGAAGGTCGAGGAGTACTCGGCGAAGCCGAGCTCGGCCTGGATGGTGTCGAGCTCCGCGACGACCTCGCCGAACCCGATGTGCGGGATCGGGATCCCGGTCAGGGTCTGGGCGATCGCGAACGCCGGGATCATGTAGGCGATGATCAGCACCGTGTACTGGGCGACCTGGGTCCAGGTGATGCCCTTCATGCCGCCGAGCACCGCGTAGAACAGCACGATCGCCATGCCGATGATCACGCCGCCGGTGATGCCGACGCCGAGGAACCGGCTGAAGACCACGCCGACGCCGCGCATCTGCCCCGCGACGTAGGTGAAGGAGATGAAGATCGCGCAGACCACGGCCACCGCCCGCGCGGTCTCCGAGTAGCGGTCTCCGACGAAGTCCGGGACCGTGTACTTGCCGAACTTGCGCAGGTACGGGGCGATGAGCAGGGCGAGCAGCACGTAGCCGCCGGTCCAGCCCATCAGGTACACCGAGCCGTCGTAGCCCGAGAAGCTGATGATGCCCGCCATCGAGATGAACGACGCGGCGCTCATCCAGTCCGCGCCGATGGCCGCGCCGTTCGCGATCGCCGGCACGCCGTGCCCGGCGACGTAGAAGCCCTTCGTGTCGCTGACCCGGCTGCGCCAGGCGATCCAGACGTACAGCCCGAAGGTGCCGACGACGAAGATGAGTGTCCAGAGCCTGATGTCGCTCATATGCGGTTCCCCGCCTCATCGCGCTCGGCCACGCCGTACTCGTCGTCGAGCTTGTCCATCTTCCACGCGTAGACGCCGATGAGGATCACGAACGTGACGATGGACCCCTGCTGGGCGAACCAGAAGCCCAGGGGGAAGTCGTTGATGACGATCTCGTTCAGCTGGTCGACCAACAGGATCCCGGCGCCGTACGACACCACGAACCAGATCGACAGCAGGATGACCATCAGCCGTAGGTTGCGTCGCCAGTACGCCTGGCGGCTCGCTTCGTCCATCTGTGCACTGCCTCCCATGTGCATCGCGTCCCGCGGCTGCGGGCGCTCGATGCCCGCATGCCACACCCCGTCCGATGGGCCATGAAGGGGCAACTGCACCACCGGTGCCGTTCGGCTGACCGGCGGTGCTCGCGTCACGCCGAACGGCGTCCGCTGGGCGGTGACGCCACCCGGTGACCGCTCGCGGGCGCGCCACGACCGTTCACCGACCGCTCGCCGCCGCCCGACGTGTCCGCACTAGAACCGCTCGGTGTCCGCTCCGTAGCGTGGCCGCCGATGAGCACCTCCAGCGAGCCGATCGCCACCCGGACCCGCTGGCCGCAGGCGGGGCGCGGCCAGAAGTGGCTCCTCGGCGGCTCGGCCTTGATCCTCGTCGGCTCGTTCCTGCCCTGGATCACCCTCAGCGGCATCGCGACGGTGAACGGCATCCAGACCGCGGGCCTGTGGACGTTCTACCTGGGCTTCCTCGGCCTGGCCGGGGCCCTCGTCCCCTCGCGCACCGCGGCGACCGTGCAGGGCATCATCGCCGGGGGCGCGGCCGTGGTCCTGCCGGCCTGGCAGGTGCTGCGCGTGTCGGGCCTCGGGGTCGAGGGCTGGCAGCCGGGCCTCGGCATCTTCGTCTGCGCGGCGGGCGCCAGCCTGGCGATCCGCGGGGTGGTGCACCTCGTCGGCGACGCCTGAGCAGCGGTCGCCCCGGCGGCCCGGGCTGGGTCGGGTCGGGCTGGGTCGGATCGGGCTGGGTCGGCGGCGGTACGATCCGCCGGTGGAGCCGGACCACCTCAGCGCCGATCCCGCGGTCCTGCACGCGCTCGAGCCCGAGGACACCCCGGCGGAGGTCGTGGCGGCGTTCCGCACGCTGCGGCGCGTGGCGGTCGCCTACATGCTGCTGTTCCTCGTCGTCGTCGTCACCGTGCCCCTGCTGAACGGGCTCGCCGGCTGGTGGACGCGCGGTGAGCTGGTCGGCGGCGTCAGCCCGGCGTTCGCCGCCGCCGTCGTCGGCCTGTACGCCGCGATCATCGCGATCGGCATGCTGTCGGCCCGCGTCGCCGACCAGGTCGAGCGGCGGATGCTCGGCGGCAGGGAGCTCCTCGACACCGACGTCGACGACGAGGTGGCGGGGCCGTGACGTCGAGCGCCCTGCTGGTGCTGGTCGCCCTCGCCGCGCTGGGGACCGGGGTCGCGCTGGTCCTGCGCCCCCGCCGGGCCTCCACCATCGACTACTACCTGGCCGGCCAGCGCGTCGGCGTGCTCACGAACGCGTCGGCGATCTGCGGCGACTACATCTCCGCGGCGTCGTTCCTCGGCGTCGCCGCCGCGGTCTACGCGAGCGGCCTGGACGGCGCCTGGTACGCCGCGGGCTTCACCGCCGGGTTCGTGCCGATCGTGCTGTTCGTCGCCGCGCCCCTCCGCCGGTTCGGGGGGTTCAGCGTGCCGGACTTCCTCGGCCGCCGCATGGAGTCCCACGTGGTGCGCCTGACCGCGGTGGCGGTCGTGATGATCGTGATCGGCGCGTACGTCCTGCCCCAGGTCGTGGGGACCGGGTTGACGTGGCAGCTGCTCACCGGCGTCACGATCCCGGGCCTCGACCCCTACGGCACCGGGGTGGTGGTCAACACGGCCGTGATCACCGCGCTGGTCGTCGCCGGCGGGATGCGCGGGACGACGTGGACCCAGGCGGTGCAGTTCATCATCCTGCTCGTGATCCTCCTCTGGCTGACGGGCGTGGTGACGCAGGCGGGGTTCCGGTACCCCGACGCGATCGGCGATCTGGTCGACGAGCCGCTGTCCCAGGTCGTCCGCGAGGGCGGCGACCTGGTCGTCCGCCCCACCACCAACCTCATGCACCCGGACGAGCCCGCGACGTTCGGCCAGCCCGGCGGGCGGAGCGACGCCCCGGGCCAGCTCGCCCTGGTGCTGACGCTGGTGCTCGGCACCTCCGGCCTGCCGCACGTCCTGAACCGGTTCTTCACGGCCCCGACCGGACGGTCGGCGCGCACGACCGCCAAGTGGGTGCTCGTGTTCGCGAGCAGCTTCTACATCCTCGCGGTCATGCTCGGCATCGCGGCGCGGACCATCCTCGACGGCGCCGCCGAGGGCCGCCCGTGGCTGGCGGACCTGATGGTCGACGGCGTCCTCGCGGTGCCCGAGCAGTCCCTCCTGGTCCTGGGGCGGCTGTACGGCGGCACGGTCGGGCTGGGGGTCGTCACGCTGGGGGCGCTCGTCGCGGTGATGTCGACGATGGCCGGCCTGCTGCTCGCGGCCGCGGCGTCGGTCGGCCACGACCTGTACGAGCAGCACGTCAACCGCCGCGCCACCACGCGGCAGGCGCTGATCGCGGGACGGATGACGATCATCGCCGTCGCGCTGGTCGCGACCGTCGTCGCGCTGGCCATCGGCCCGCAGATCGTCGACGGGCGGTTCTCGTCCCTCATCGCCCAGATGGTGACCTGGGCGCTGGCCATCGCCGGGTCGGCGCTGACGCCGGCGCTGATCCTCGCGATCTGGTGGCCGCGGGTGACCGCCGCCGGCCTCTGCGCGGGGATGCTGACCGCGACGGCGCTGGCCCTGACCCTCATCGGCGTCGGCATCGGGATCGAGGCGGAGGCGCACGGCCTCGCCGCGCTGCTGCTGACCCCCACCCCGCTCGCGGCGACGGTCAACCTCGTCGTCACCGTCGTTGTGTCGCTGCGGACCACCCCGCCGCCGGGGACCGACGACGCGCTGGTGCGCATGCACGGGACCGGTGCGGACCGCCGGGCCGAGGCCCTGGCCGAGCTGACCATCCGGGGGCTGTAGCGGTGCGGGACCTCGGTGGGCCCTGGTCGCTGGTCCTGGTCAACCTCGCGGTGTGGGGGATCATCACGGTCGGGACCCAGGTGCTGCTCACCCCCTCCCTCGGCACGGTGCCGACGATCCTGATCGGCGTGGTCGTCACGTCGATCCTGACCCTCGGCTACCCCTCCGCCCTGCGGGGACCGGGGGCCACGCGGTTCCTCGGCGGGGCCGAGGGCCGCACCCGGCGGAGCGCGCGCCGTCGCGTGGTGGCGACGGCCGAGCCGCTCCGCGCCGGGCTGACAGCCGAGTCGGCGGCCAAGACCGTCCGGCTGCTCCGCCCGATCCTCGACGCCGACGCGGTGGCGCTGACCGACCGCAGCGAGATCCTGGCCTACACCGGCCGGGGGGCCGAGCAGCACGGGTCGGGCACCCCGCTGCAGACCACCGCGACCCGTCGCGCGCTCGACACGGCCAGCACCGTCGTGGTGACCGATCCCGCCGACCTGCAGCCCGACACGCCGTTCGCCTCCGCGGTCGTCGTGCCGCTGCGGGTGTCCGGCGAGGTCGTCGGCACCCTGAAGGCCTACCGGGTGCGGGAGGACCCTCCCCTGCCCGAGCTGGTCGAGGCGTTGGCCGGCGTCCTCAGCCTGCAGCTCGAGCTGGCCGACGTCGACCGCGAGCGCGAGCTGGCCGCCAACGCGAAGCTCGACGCGCTCCGCGCCCAGATCAACCCCCACTTCCTGTTCAACATCCTCAACACGATCGCGTCGAAGGCCCGGACCGACCCCGAGACCGCGCGCGGGCTGCTGCTGCGGTTGAGCGACTTCTTCCGCTACTCGATCCAGCAGCAGGGCCAGTTCGCCGAGTTCGGCCAGGAGTACTTCTTCGTGCGGACCTACCTGACGCTCGAGCAGGCGCGCTACGGCGACCGGCTCGGCGTCGACTACGACATCGACCCGCAGGTGCTCACCGCACGGGTGCCGGTGCTGATCATCCAGCCGCTGGTCGAGAACGCGGTGAAGCACGGCCTGGCCCAGGCCGTCGACGGCGGCACCGTGACCCTCCGCGCCAAGGCCGACCCGCTGAGCCGCACCACGACGGTGGTGGTGGCCGACGACGGCGTGGGGATGCCACCCGAGGTCGTCGACCACCTCTTCGACCCCCCGGGCGATCACCTGCACCCGGTCGCCGACGAGGGCAGCGGCATCGCGCTGCGCAACATCTCGGCACGGCTGTCGCAGCTGTTCGGCGAGCGCCACAGCCTGCGCGTGGAGTCATCGCCCGGCGAGGGAACCGTCGTCGAGCTCCGCATGCCCCTCACCTGACATCCCGCATAGCATGCGGCGCGCGTCCAGAGGACCGTTCCGAAGAGGACGCGAGAGCCGATGCCCGAGCCGCACACCCCGACCGACGTCACGCCGCTCCGGCGCGACGGGCCGGCCCGCTGCCTGATCGTCGACGACGAGGCGCCCGCCCGGGAGGAGCTCCGGTTCCTGCTCAACGGCCTCGAGGACCGGGTCACCGTCCTCGGCGAGGCGACCAACGCCGCGGAGGCCCTCGGGCTGCTCGGGTCGATCCCCTACGACCTGGTGCTCCTCGACATCCACCTGCCGGGCGGCAGCGGGCTCGACGTCGCCCGCCAGATCCGCGCGCAGGACCCGGGGCCGGCGGTGATCTTCACGACCGCCTACGCCGACCACGCCGTCGACGCCTTCGAGCTGCAGGCGACGGACTACCTGATGAAGCCGATCGACCGGGACCGGCTGATCACCGCGATCGACCGGGCGCTGGCCGACCGGCGCGGCGCGGACGCGGACGTCGAGGACCGCCCGGCGGAGGAGCGCACGCCGGGTGTCGTGACCTCCGCGAGGATCCCGGTCCAGCAGGGCGACCGGACGGTCCTGGTCAACGCCGGGGACGTCGTCTACGCGACCGCGACGCGCGGCTACAGCTACCTGAAGCTGCCGACGGACCGGTACCTCGTCAGCTGGAGCCTGACCGACCTCGAGGAGCGTCTGGGCCCGTCGTTCTTCCGCGCGCACCGCTCGCACCTGGTGAACCTGGCGCACGTCGCGGAGATGGTCGGGGACTACAAGGGCTCGGTCGTGCTGGTGATGGACGACCCGGAGCGCAGCCGCGTCGAGGTGTCCCGCCGCCAGGTCGGTCCGCTGCGCCGCGCGCTCGGGATGACCTGACCGGGCGTCGGGTCAGCCCGGGTAGTCCTCGTCGGACGCGAGGGCCTCGAGGTCGTCGTGGGCGGTGTCCCGGTCGAACACCGAGACCTCGTCCACGTCGCTCGACCCGCGCGCGAGGGCTCGCACCTCGTCCGGGTCGACCCCGGCGTCGGCGAGGGCCTGCAGGTCCTCATCGCTGAGGTCGATCTCGCCGGCTCCCGACGTGGCGCGGGCGCGGATCCGCTCGACCGCGGCGCTCGGCGGACCGCCGACGCGCTGGCGCCGCCGACCGGCTGCGGAGGGCGCGTTGACACGTTCTCTGGCCATCTGGCATCCCCGATGTCGGTCGCGATCCTGGTGGCGGACTGTACCGCCGGCCCCCACCGCGGGCACACTACCGGGCGTGGCAGTCGACTCCGATCCCGGGCGCGCGCACGCGATCCGGCGCCTGTTCCGGTTGGGGATGGGGATCGAGGAGGCGACCGCCGCCGTCGACGGCGACCGGATCACCCTGTCGCTCGTGGACCACCTGCTCGGCGGCCCGCGGGTCCACACCCGCGACGAGGCGGCCGCGCGGGCCGGGCTCGACCCCGAGGTGGCCGCCGTCCTCGAGCGCGTCAGCGGCGTGGCCGACGGCACCCGCTACTCCGAGGCGGAGATCCGCCACCTGTCCCTGATCGGCCGGCTGCTGCAGTTCGTCCCCGACGAGATGGTCCTCGACCAGATCCGCGGCGACGTGCCGGTCCTGCGCACGATGGCGCTGCGGACCCTCGACACCGCGGAGGAGGTGTTCCTCCGCGCCGCCCGCGAGGAGGTCGACGACCCCATCGACCTCGCGATCCGGCTGGTGGAGGTCGCCGGGCCCCTGCTCGAGGTGTCCGCCGAGCTGGTCGGGCAGAGCTACCGGCGCGTCATCCTCCACCTGCTCACCTCCGACCTGATCGTCCAGGCCCTGAGAGACGACGCCGAGACCATCCCGGTGGCGGTCGGCTTCGTCGACGTCGTCGGCTACACGTCGCTCGCCGCGCGCGTCGACCCGACCGGCCTGGACGACCTGCTGAGCGCGTTCGAGCACCTGTGCCAGGCCACGGTCGAGGGCATCCCGGAGGTGCAGCTGGTCAAGTTCCTCGGGGACGCCGCGATGTTCGTGTCGCTCGACCCGGTCGCGCTCGGCCGGGCCCTGTACGTGCTGACGACCCCGATCGAGGACGAGGACGCCCCGCTCGCGTACGCGCCGATCAAGGGCGGCATGGCGTCGGGGGAGGCGCTGTTCCGCGGCGGCGACTACTACGGCGCGCCGGTGAACGAGGCGGCCCGCCTGACCGACCTCGCCCGGCGGAACAGCGTGCTCGCGTCCGACGAGCTCCACGACGTCCTCGACGGCCACTTCAAGCTGCGCCGGATCCGACCGGTGCGGCTGCACGGCATCGGACTGCGCCGGCCCTACGCGCTGCGCGAGGTGCTGGACGCCGAGGCCGTCGAGGGCTGAGGGGGCGGGCAGCGGAGCCGGGGCTCAGATCTGAGCCGTGGGTGCACCGGCGGAGCGGGAGCTCAGATCTGAGGTGGCCCGGGCGATGAGCTCGCCGTGCAGCACGGCGAACCACGCGTCCGGCCGCTCCGCCCAGTCCCGCCAGGCGGTCGCGATCGCGGTGAGGTCGTCCTCGCCCGTCCCGTCCGCGCGGAGCTGCTGGGCCAGTCGCGACTCCGGCGCGGTGACCCGATCCGCCCACAGCCCGGCCCACCACCGCCGGTCCTCGGGGGTGGCGAAGCACCACACCGACGCGGAGGGCGTGACGCCCTCGAACCCGGCCTCGAGCGCCCAGCCGAGGAGGTGCCGCCCGGCGTCGGGTTCCGCGCCGGCCGCGCGGTGGGCGGTGCGGTAGGCCGCGAGCCAGGTGTCGAGCTCGGGCACCGCCGGAGCCCAGGTCATCGCGGCGTAGTCGACGTCGCGCACCGCCACGATCCCGCCGGGCGCGCACAGCCGCCGCATGTGGACGAGCGCGGCGACGGGGTCGGGCAGGTGCTGGAGCACCTGGTGCGCGTGCACGACGTCGTAGGTGCCGTCGGCGGGGTCCTGGTCGAACAGGTCGCCGACCGCGACCGTGACGTTCGGCGGCAGGTCGGCGACCTGGGCGATCACGGCCTCGGCGGGGTCGATGCCGTGGACCGTCGAGGCGGGGAACCGCCGGCCGAGGTCGGCGGTGATCGTCGCGGGCCCGCACCCGACGTCGAGGATGCGCCCCTCCCACCGCCCCGCGGCCTCGCGGAGGCCGTCGCGGAGGTGGTCGAGCAGGTAGCCCGCGGAGTTCGCCGCGTCGCGCCAGCGGTGTGACCGCAGGACGGGCTCGGCGTGGCCGTGGACGTAGCGCCAGCCCTCGTCGGCCGGCACGGCTCAGCCCTCCGCCGCCGCCGTCGCCGCCCGCAAGGTGTTCTCGAGCAGCATCGCCCGGGTCATCGGGCCGACCCCACCGGGGACGGGGGTGATCAGGCCGGCGACCTCCGCGACCGCATCGAAGTCGACGTCGCCGACCAGCTTCCCGTCGTCGTCGCGGGTGATCCCGACGTCGATGACGGTCGCGCCGGGCCGGACCATGTCGGCGGTCAGCATGCGCGGCTGGCCGGCGGCCATGACGACCACGTCGGCCCGGCGGGTGTGGTCCCCGAGATCACGCGTCCGCGAGTGGCACATCGTCACGGTCGCGTCGACGCCCTTGCGGGACAGCAGCATGGCGAGCGGACGGCCGACGAGGGTCGAGCGGCCGACGATCACGACCTCGGCGCCGGAGAGCTCGACCCCGTGGCGCTCGAGCAGGACCTGGCAGCCGAGCGGCGTGGCCGGCACGAACGTCGGCACGCCCCGCATGAGCTGGCCCTGGCTGGCCGGGTGCAGGCCATCGACGTCCTTCGCGGGATCGATCCGGTCCTGGGCGGCGATCTCGTCGAGGTGGTCGGGCAGCGGCATCTGCACGATGATCCCGTGGACCTGCGGGTCGGCGTTGAGCCGGTCGATCTCGGCGAACAGGGTCGCCTGGTCGACGTCGGCCGGCAGCCTGGCGCCGACCGACGTCATCCCGACGGCGGCGCAGTCCTTCTCCTTCATGCCCACGTAGACGTGGCTCGCCGGGTCGTCGCCGACCAGCACCGCCGCCAGGCCGGGCACGACGCCCCGCTCCGCGAGCCGGGCCACCTCGCCGGCGATCCGGTCACGCTCCGCGGCCGCGACCGCCTTGCCGTCGATCAGTTCTGCCGTCATGGTCGCGCATCATGGCACGGGCCCCTCCGCCGGGCAGGCCCGACCCACCCCTCACCCGCCCCTCCCCTCCCCGTGGGGCGGCGGATCCCTCCCCGGCGCCTACCGTGGTGCGGATGTCCACCTCCACGGCTCCGACGACCTCCCCGGCCGAGCGGCGCGGCCCGGGCAGGGCCGAGCTGATCGCCCTCCTCGCGATGGGGATGGCGCTCGCGGCGCTGGGCATCGACCTGATGCTGCCGGCGTTCGCCGACATCCGGCAGGCGTTCGACCTGCCGGCCGACGCGACCGAGGTGTCGGGCATCGTCACGACCTACTTCCTCGGCCTGGCGCTCGGCCAGCTCGCCTACGGGCCGCTCGCGGACCGGTTCGGGCGCAAGCCGACGCTGTACGTGGGCTTCGCCGTCTACCTCGTCGGCGCGCTCGCGGGGGCCTTCGCCCCGAGCCTGCCACTGCTGCTGCTCAGCCGGTTCGTGTGGGGCCTCGGGTCGGCCGGCCCGCGGGTGGTGACCCTCGCGGTCGTGCGGGACTCCTTCGAGGGCGAGCGCATGTCCCGCGCGATGTCCTTCATCATGGCCGTGTTCATCCTCGTGCCGATCGCCGCCCCGACGATCGGGGCGGCCATCGTCGCGGTGACCACGTGGCGCTGGATCTTCGGCTTCTGCGTCGCGGCGCTCCTGGTGATGGCGGTCTGGGCGCTGCGGCTGCCCGAGACCCTCGCGCCCGAGCACCGCCTGGAGCTGTCTCCACGCCGCATCCTCAGCGCCGGCCGGTTCGTGGTCGCCAACCGCCAGACGCGTGCCTACACCCTCGCCATGACCGCGTTGTACGGGTCGTTCACGTCGTACCTGGGCAGCTCGGAGATCATCATCGGCGACGTCTTCGACGCAGCCGGATCGTTCCCGGTCATCTTCGGCGGGTTGGCCGCGGTGATGGGCGTCGGGATGCTCGTCAACGCCCGGATCGTGGAGGCGGTCGGGGCCCGGCGGCTCTCCCACGTCCTGCTGCTCGGCTACGTGGCGTGCAGCGCGGTGTTCGCCGGCGTGGCGCTCGCGACGGGCGGCACCCCGCCGCTGTGGGCGTACCTGCTCGCGATGGCGCCGCTGCTCGGCTGCCACGCGCTGGTGATCCCCAACTTCAACACCATCGCCATGGACCCGATGGGTGCGGTCGCCGGGACGGCGTCGTCGGTGATCGGGTCGGTGCAGATCGCGGTCGGCGCCCTGCTGGGCTCGCTGCTGGACGCCGCGTTCGACGGCACGGTCCGACCGCTCGCGATCGGGTTCTTCGGCTACGGCCTGCTGGCCCTCGCCCTCGTGCTGTGGGCGGAGCGCGGCCGGTTGTTCCGGCCCCTCCGCCCGGTCGAGCCGGTCGAGGAGCCGCAGCTCGCCGAGGTGCCGCAGGTCTGATCGCCCTCCCGGGGACGGGTCAGCCCAGCCCCGGCGGGCGCCCGCGGACGGCCAGCAGGCCGAGCCCGATGGCCGCGGCGTCCTCGGCCAGGGCCCAGACCGCGTCGGCGACGTCGGTCCGGTCCGTGGCCGCGCTGCGGTAGCGCGCCCCTCCCCAGCTGCCGAGTCCGGCGCCCGCCGCACCCGCGGCCGCCCCGGCCGCCCCCGACCGGCCGTGGGCGTCGGCGATCGCCCAGCCGGCGACCGCGCCGAGCACCAGGCGGCCGCCGAGCGGACCGGGGTCCAGGCGGCTCGGGGTGGCGGGCAGCTTGTCGACGACCAGCTCCCCGAGCGCCGCCGTCACGGCCAGCGGCACGAGCGCCGGGCGGTCGAGCAGCACGGCAGGACCGCGTCGGCCGTGCGGCAGCCGGTCGCTGCGCCACGCCCAGGTCAGCACGGCGGTCGGCGTCTGCGACCGCAACCCGGCGACGACGCCCAGCAGCAACGATCTCCACATCGGTCTCGGTCCTCTCGGTCGGGCGGTGGCGGATCCTCCGCCGTCCTCCCCCGCCGCGCGCCCGCCGACCCACCGGCGCTCAGGCCGCGGGGACGCCCTCGGCGCGGAGCTGCTCGGTGTACAGGTCCGCGTAGGCCCCGCCGGCGGCGATCAGCTGGGCGTGGGTGCCGCGCTCGACGATCCGCCCGGCGTCCACCACGACGATCTGGTCAGCCCCCACGATCGTCGACAGCCGGTGCGCCATCACGACCGCGGTGCGGCCGTCGAGCAGCTCGGACAACCCCGCCTGCATGCGGGCCTCGGTCGCGACGTCGACGTTGGCGGTCGCCTCGTCGAGGACCACGACGGCCGGGTCGGGCAGGACCGCCCGGGTGAAGGCGACGAGCTGCCGCTCACCGGCCGACAGGCCACCGCCGCCCTCGTCGAGGCGCGTCTCGTAGCCGTCGGGCAGCGCGGCGAACATCTCGTCGGCGCCGATCGCCCGTGCAGCGGCCTCGACCTCGGCGTCCGTGGCGTCCGGCCGACCCCACCGCAGGTTGTCCCGGATGGTCCCGCGGAACAGCCCGACCTCCTGCGGGACCCACGCCAGGTGGGTGCGGAGGCTGTCGAGGGTGACGTCGCGGACGTCGTGGCCGTCGATCGTGACCCGGCCGGACGTGACGTCGTAGAAGCGACCGAGGAGCCGGGCGATGGAGGTCTTGCCCGCCCCGGTCTCGCCGACCAGCGCGACGGTGGAGCCCGCCGGGACGTCGAGGTCGACGCCGTGCAGCACCTCCGGCCCGTCGCCGTAGGCGAAGCGGACGTCCTCGAAGCGGAGGTGCCCGCGGACGGCCGGCAGCGGGACGGCCCCCGGCCGGTCGACGATCGAGGGGGCGGTGTCGAGCACCTCGAGGATCCGCCGACCAGCCGCCGTGGCGTCCTGGATGCTGTCGAGGCGGGTGGTCAGGTCGCGGACCGGCTCGAAGAACTGCTGCACGTACAGGATGATCGCGACCAGCGCCCCCGGGTCGAGGTCGCCGGACAGCACCCGCAGGCCGCCGATGCCGAGCACGACGGCGACGGCGAGGTCGCTCAGCACGTCGATGACGGGGTAGAAGGCTGCCGACACCCGGTCGGTGCCGAGGTCCTCGACGCGCTGGAGGGCGTTGGCCTCGTCGAAGCGGGCCCGCTGGGCGCGCTCCTGCTGCAGGGCCTTGACGACGCGGATGCCGGAGAGGGACTCCTCCGCGCGGGCGGACACCTCGCCGACGGCCTCGCGGACCGCGGTGTAGCGGGCGCGTGTCGCACGGGTCCAGCGCCACGTGGCGGCGGCCATGAGCGGCACGACGGTGAACGCGGCCAGCGTCAGCGTGACGTCCTCGCGGAGGAGGATGACCACGATCCCGCCGAGGGTGAGCACCGACTGGGCGGTGGTGATCACCGACCAGGTGATGAAGTCGCTGAGGGTCTCCGCGTCGCTCGTCATCCGCGACATCAGGTCGCCGGGCCGGTTGCGGTCGTGGAAGCCCTGCCCCAGGCGGAGGACGTGGGCGAACAGCCGGTTCCGGAGGTCGGTGATGACCCGGACGCCGATGCGGATCAGCGTGTAGCGCTGCAGGCCGCCGGCGGCGTTCTCGACCACCACGAGGACGGCGAAGGCCACGACCGCCCAGCGCAGCGCCGCGGTGTCGCCGCCGCGCATGCCGTCGTCGATCGCCACCTCGACGAGCTGGGGGCGGGCCAGCCCCGCCCCGGTGACCACGAGCATCAGCACCGCGGACCACGCCAGGGACCTGCGGTGCGGGCGCAGCCAGCCGACGACCCGCCGGATCGGGCGGACGGGGCGGGTCTCGGCGGACGGGGTGCCCGCTTGCGGGGTCGCGGTCATGGCCGACCGCCGAGGAGGGGGGCGTCCTCGGCGTCGCTGCCGACGGGGACGCCGAGGTGGAGCGCCTCGCGGAACATCGCGGCGTAGGGGCCCTCGGCGTCGACCAGCTCGGCGTGGGTGCCCTGCTCGACCACCCTGCCGCGGTCGAGCACGACGATCCGGTCCGCCGCGAGGATGGTCGAGAGGCGCTGGGCGACGCTGATCGTGGTGGGTCCCCGACCCTCCGCAGACCGCTCGGCCAGCGCGGCGCGGATGGTCCGCTCGGTGCGGGCGTCGACGGCCGACACCGCGTCGTCGAGCACCAGGACCGGCGCGCCGACGAGCAGGGCGCGGGCGAGCGCCACGCGCTGGCGCTGCCCGCCGGACAGTGTGACCCCCCGCTCCCCCACCACGGTGTCCCACCCGTCGGGGAGGTCGACGGCGAACGCCTCCACACCCGCAAGGCGCCCGGCGGCGCGCACGGCGTCGTCGTCGGCGTCCGGGCGCGAGAACCGGATGTTGTCCGCGACGGAGGCGGAGAACAGGAAGGCCTCCTGCTCCACGGCGGCGACCGCGCGGCTCCGCGCCGCGCCGGACAGGGTGGCCAGGTCGATCCCGTCGATCGTGACCCGCCCCCCGTCGGGGTCGTACAGCCGGGTCAGCAGCGACACGAGCGCGGTCTTGCCGCTGCCCGAGCGGCCGACGACGGCGACGTGCTCGCCCGGCTCGATCGTCAGGTCGACGTCGCGCAGCACCGGGGCGTCGCCGAAGGCGAAGGACACCCCCTCCCAGCGGACCCTCCCCTGCCAGCCGGCGTCGGGCTCGACCTCGTCGCCGGCGGGGATCGCGGTCGGGCGGTCGAGCAGCTCGTAGACCCTCGCCGCCGAGGCGTTGGCCCGCGAGGCCAGGTTCAGGAGGAACCCGAGGCGCCGCACCGGCTCGCCGAGCAGGACGATGTAGGTGAAGAACGCGGCGATCGTGCCGACCGTGGTCCGGCCGTCCGCGACCCGGCCGCCGCCGACCAGGAGGACGAGCGCCGTCGCGAGCCCCATGACCGCGCTCATCGCGGGGAAGGCGGTGGTGAAGACCCGCGCCATGGACATGCGGCGGTCGAAGACGACCTCGTTGTCGGCGTCGTAGGCGGCGGAGGTGCGCCGCTCGGCCCGGAACGCCTGGACGATGCGGACCTGGGTGAGCGCCTCCTGGAGCCGGGCTGACAGGCCCCCGCGAGCCTGCTGGACGGCCTTGAACCGGGGCACCAGCAGCCGGGCGCCCCACAGCGCGAGCGCGGCGACGATCGGTACGGCGCCGAGGGCGATCGGCGCGAGGGTCCCGTCGACCGACCACAGCAGCGCGGAGGTGCCGACGAGCAGCGCGAGGATGTTCGCGAGGTCCGCCACGCCGGTGGCGGCGAACGCCCGGACCTGCTCGGTGTCGTCGGTGACGCGGGTCATGAGCTGGCCGACGCTGGCGGAGTCGTGGAAGCCCATCTCGGCGTCGAGGAGGTGGGCCATCAGGTCGCCGCGCAGGTCCGTCGCGATGGTCCGGCCGACCCACGCGGTCCCGTAGCGCTGCCAGAACGACACGACCGCCCGGAGCAGCGCCAGCGCGACGATGGCGCCCGCGCCCCACACCAGCCGCTCGCGGGCGTCCAACGCGTCGGGGAGGAACGCTAGCGCGCCCTCCCGCTGGCCGATGGCGGCGTCGACGACGTCGCGCAGCGCGAGGGGGACGACCAGCGCGATGCCGCTCGCCGCCAGCATCGCCCCGTAGGCGCCGGCCGCCTGCCAGCGGATCGGGCGCAGCCGACCCACCAGCCGCACCAGGGGGTGGTGGCGCAACCGGGTGGGGAGGGGCGCGTGGTCGGGTGGCGTGGGCATCCCCGCAGACGGTAGGAGTTGAAGTGGACTTCAGGTCAAGGGCCGATGGGCGCTCGGCCGCCGGGGGTCAACGCCGTGCGCCTCACAGGTGTTCCCCCGGGTTCGCCGTCGGTGTGGTCAGCGGTCCCCGCCGACCACGGCGCGGGGCAGACCGCCGAGGAGGCGGAGGGGCAGGGTCAGCGTCCAGACCGGTGCCCACGCCACCCTCCGCACGATCCCGGCCAGCCGTCGCAGCCACGCGATCAGCGCGAGCGCGACCGCGACGACGCCGGGTACGCCCGCCGGGGGTAGGTCCGCGATGACGACGGCCGCGACACCGCCGACGGCAGCCAGGATCGTGCCGGCCACGGTGTCGGCCAGCCACGTGGTCCGACGGTCCGGCGGCCACGGCCCCCGGGCTCGGCGCCGACGTGGCGACCCGAGCCCGGCGATCAGGTCGCCCCAGGCCCACGGCGGCGCGAACAGCCCCATGGCCGCCCGGCCGGCGGCCAGCTGCACCAGCAGGTGGACCGCGACGGCGGCCACGGCGGTCCCGACCACCGCGGCGTCGGCGACCAGCGTGGGCCGGGACTGGCGCAGCGCCCAGGCGACGGCGGGGGCGAGGGAGATCACGGCGAGGGCGGGCACGGCCCACGACGGTCCACCGGCAGGTGCCCCGGGGCCGGCCGGGTCGGATGTGACGTCCCGGTCGGTGATGTCGCGGACGGCGTCGACACGGCCCTCCACCACCGCCGCGCAGGTGCCGGGCCGGCGGGCGGGATCGCGGTCCAGAGCGGCGCAGACCGCATCGGGGAGGTCGTGGCCCCACGGGTCGGCGATGATCCGCGACAGCGCCGCGCCGCGGGCGCCGGTCAGCAGCGCCGCCGCGGTGGCGGCCAGGGAGTAGACGTCGACCAGGGGACCGAACCGGCCGGTGGCGACCTCCGGGGCGGTGTAGGCGGGGGTCCCGACGCGGGTCAGTTCGCGGGTGTCGAGCCCCCGCATGGTGGACGGGTCGACCAGGACCAGCCCGCCGTCGGCGGCGATCAGGTTGCCCGGCTTGACGTCGCGGTGGACGAGCGGCACCCCGTCGGACCACGCGCCTGCGTGGAGCAGGTCCAGCGCGTCGGCGACGCCGGCCAACCGCTCGAGCGCGTCGGGCAGCGGGCCGACGGCCTGCAGGGAGGGACCCTCGACGAGGTCCATCTCGACGAAGCCCCAGCCGGCGAGCAGGCCCCCCGTGAACCGGCCCCCACGGCTGACCCGGACGAGGGAGGGGTGGTCGATGCGGACCAGCCAGCGACCGCGGCGGCGGACCTCATCGGCGGCCGGCAGGACCTCGGGCCGGACCAGCTTCAGGGCGCAGCGCGACCCGTCGGGCCGGACCGCGAGCCACACCTCCCCCTCCCCCCCGCTGCCCAGCAGCTCGACCAGGCGACGGTCCGCGAGGACGTCACCGGATCCGACCGAGGTGGTGGGCACCCCCCGACCGTATCGCCGCCCCTCCCCGGCCGGCCGGATCCCGCCCGCGGCTCTGGTCCCACGTCCACCGCGGATGGATTCGACACCCAGGTGGAGGGGTGGGACCGCCCCGCGGGATGGATTCGACACCGTGCCGGGCCCACGGGGGAGGGTGGCGGCACTCAGGAGTTCACTCTCTGCTCACGGGTGCACTCTCGTCCCTGTGGGTGCGAAGCCCTGGGACCTCTGGATGTCGAATCCATCCACGGACGCCAAGACGACGGTGTCGAATCCATTCGCCCTCGGCCAGGCGACGGAGGGGGGAGGATGGTCAGGCGCCGTACTTCGCGAGCCGGCCGGCGGCGCCCAGCATGAGCGGCAGCAGGTGCTCGGTGGGGCGGCGCCCGATCAGGCCGGTCGCACAGGCGCGCTCGCCGAAGGTGCGGGCGTCGTCGACGCCGACGTGGGCGCCGTGCAGCAGCACCGGCACGGGGTGCCAGGAGTGGCCCGAGAGCGCGGCCGGGGAGGAGTGGTCCCCGGTGACCGCCACGACGTCGGCCTGCGCGGCGTCGAGCAGGTCCGGGACCTGCGCGTCGAGCTCCTCGATCGCGGCGACCTTCCGCTCCCGGTCCCCGTCGTGGCCGGCGGCGTCGGCGTACTTGTGGTGGACGAAGAGGTAGTCGTAGGACTCGCGGTGCTGCTCGACGAGCGCGATCTGCTCGTCGAACGTGCGCGGCGGCCCGAGCACGTCCATCCCGACCAGGCTCGCCACCCCGCGGTACATCGGGTAGGACGCCACGGCGGCGGCCCGCAGCCCGGTCCGCTCGGTGAAGTCCGGCATCTCGCGGACCGCGTCGAACCCGCGCATCAGCAGCACGTCCGGTCCGCCGTCCCCCTCCTCGGCCGCCAGAGCCTCGCGCAGCGCGGCGTCGACGGCGTCGAGGACCTCGGCGGTCCGCTCGGCGGCCGGGTCCCGCGGCCGTGCGGGCAGCGGGGCCGTGCCGGTGGCCTGGGGGTCCATGTCCGCCACGCGGGGATCGAGCCCGTCGCCCCGCAGGACGACGAGGACGCGGTGCTCGGAGATGTGGCGGAGGTGCACCTCCACGCCGTCGACGGTGTCGATCCGGCCTGCCAGGCGCTCGGTCAGCGGGGCGGCCTGCGCGTCGCCGATGCGCCCGGCCCGACGGTCGGTGACCAGCCCGTCGGCGTCCAGGGTGGCGAGGTTCCCGCGGGCGGCCACGTCGCCGGGCTGCAGGTCGAAGCCGACGCCGACGGCGGCGAGGACGCCGCGGCCGAGGTCGTGCGCCCACGGGTCGTAGCCGAAGAGGGCGAGGTGCCCGGGGCCGGAGCCCACCGTCACCCCGGGTCCGGCCGGTTCGAGCAGTCCGGTGCTGCCCTCCGCGGCGAGCCGATCGAGGTGCGGGGTGTCGGCGGACTCGAGCTCCGAGCCGCGATCCACCTCCGGGTAGCCGCCGACCCCGTCGATGACGAGGAGCAGCAGGCGCGATCCGTTGTCCTGCAGGAGCGGTGCGTACCGGGTCAGGTCCATCCCTCGCGACCCTGCCCAGGTCAGCGGCTGATCACGCCCCCGGGACCGGCACCGCCGGCGACGACCAGCGCCCGCACCTGGGCGGCGGCGAACCCGGCGGCCTGCCCGGCGACCAGCGCGATGCCGACCCGCCCGCTCCGCGTCCCCCGCACGGCGGCGTGGCCCAGCAGCGCGACGACGGCCGCGCCGTTCGCCGCGGCGACGCGCCGCGTGCCGGCCTCCCACCCCTCGGCGACCGACCAGACGCCGACCGCAGCCGCCCACCCGAGCGTGGCCGCGCCGGCGAGGCGGACCACGCCGGCGGGCAGGTCGACTGCGCGCCCGATCGACCCTCCGCCGACGACCGCCCCGACGCCGACCGCGGTGCACCACACCGCGTCGAGGCCGAGGGCGCGCCGGGCGAGCGCCTCGGCGGCCGCCACCTCGTCCGCCGGGCGTCCCGTCGAGCCGGTCTGCGCGACCGCGCCCTCCATCAGTGCCTGAAGTGGCGGCGGCCGGTCAGGACCATCGGCACGCCGCGCTCGTCGCAGGCGGCGACGGTCTCGTCGTCGCGCATCGACCCGCCCGGCTGGATGATCGCGCGGATGCCGGCCTCGAGCGCCGCGTCGGGCCCTTCGCGGAACGTGTAGAACGCGTCGCTGGCGAGCACCGCGCCGACGTGGCGGCCGCCGGAGCGCTCGACGGCCAGGCGGACGGAGTCGACCCGCGACATCTGCCCCGCACCGACGCCGACCACGGCGCGGTCGGCCGTCAGCGTGATCGCGTTGGACTTGACGTGCTTGCAGGCGGTCCAGGCGAAGGCCAGCTCGGCCAGCGTCGCCTCGTCCGGCTTCGCGGCCGTCGGCACGGTCCAGGAATCGGGGTCCTCGGGGGCCGAGTCCGGCTCGGCGACCAGCAGACCGCCGCTGATCGTGCGCACGACCCGGTGGCCGGCCGGCTGCTCGGGACGGTCGATCGCGACGATCCGCAGGTTCTTCTTCGAGCGGAGGACCTCGAGCGCGGCGTCGTCGAAGCCCGGGGCGACGACCACCTCGGTGAACACCTCGACGATCTGGCGTGCCGTCGCCTCGTCGATCGGCCGGTTGGCCGCGACGATCCCGCCGAAGGCGCTGACGGGGTCGCCGGCCAGGGCGCGCGGGTAGGCGTCGGCCAGGGAGTCGCCCAGGGCCAGCCCGGCCGGGTTGGTGTGCTTGATGATCGCGACGCAGGGCTCGTCGAAGTCGAGGACCATCCCGAGCGCGGCGTCGGTGTCGAGCAGGTTGTTGTAGCTGAGCTCCTTGCCGCCCAGCACCCGGGCGCTCCCGAGCCCCCAGGCCTGGCCCCGCTCGACGTAGTGGGCGGCGGCCTGGTGGGGGTTCTCCCCGTAGCGGAGGTCCTGGACCTTCCCGAAGACCGGCCCGAAGCGGTCGGGGAACGCCTGCTCCCTGGCGAACCAGGCGGCGATGTCGGCGTCGTAGCTGGCGGTGTGCGCGAACGCCTGGGCGGCCAGTCGCCGGCGGGTGGCGGCGGTCAAGCCCCCCGCGTCGCGCACCTCGGCGAGCACGGCGTCGTAGTCCGCGGGGGAGGTGACCACGCCCACGTGGGCGTGGTTCTTCGCGGCGGCGCGGACCATCGTCGGCCCGCCGATGTCGATCATCTCGATGGCGGCGGCCGGGGTGACCGACGGGTCCGCGATCGTCTCGCGGAAGGGGTAGAGGTTGACGACGACCAGGTCGACGGCGGTGATCGCGTGGTCGGCCAGCGCCTTCGCGTGCGCCTCGTCGTCCCGGTCGGCGAGGATGCCCGCGTGCACCGCCGGGTGGAGGGTCTTGACCCGCCCGCCCATCATCTCGGGGAACCCGGTGACGTCGGCCACCTCGGTCACCGCGACGCCGGCGGCGCGGATCCGCGCGGCGGTCGAGCCGGTGGAGACGATCTCGACGCCGGCGTCGGCCAGCCCGCCGGCCAGCGCCTCGAGGCCGGTCTTGTCGTAGGTGCTGATCAGCGCTCTGCGGATGGCGGTCGTGGTCATGCCGAGGGGTCCTCCGGCGGGTCGTGGACGGTGACGTGGCGGCCGTCGACGGTGACGCGGCCCTCGCAGATCGCGCGGACCACGGCTGGCAGCAGGCGGTGCTCGACGGTCTGGATGCGGGCGTGCAGCGACTCGGCGGTGTCGCCGGGGAGGACCGCGACGGCCTCCTGGGCGATGATCGGGCCGTGGTCGACCTGCTCGTCGACGTAGTGGACGGTGACGCCGCTCAGCTTGACCCCCCACGCGACGGCGTCGGCGGGGGCGTGCGCGCCGGCGAAGGCGGGCAGCAGCGAGGGGTGGACGTTCACGGTCGGCCAGCGGCTGACGAAGGCGCCGCTGAGGATCTTCATGAAGCCGGCGAGGACGACGAGGTCGGGGGCGGCGTCGGCGACGACGTCGGCCAGAGCCGCCTCCCAGGTCGCCCGGTCGGCGTGGTCCCGCAGCGCGACCGCGGCGGTGGCGATGCCGATGTCGGCCGCCCTGGCCAGCCCGGTCGCGTCGGGGTTGTCGCTCGCGACCGCGACGACCCGCTCGCGGAGGTCGGGTTGGTCGAGCAGCGCCTGGAGGTTCGACCCCGATCCGCTTACGAGCACGACGATCCGGGCAGGGTTCACGGCACGAACCTACGGTACGGTAACTTCGACCAGAAGGACGGCTGACGCCTTGCCACCACCTTGGCGATCCCTCTCTCGTCGATCGGTCCGTGCCCCCGGTGCGGGGCCGCACACCCTATCGACGGACAGCGGGGGACGGCGGCAGCCGGATGGACCGGCCAGACGAGAGGTACCGAGCATGACCCCCCTCCCACCCGGCGTGGCGTACCACCACACCGCGGAGTACGTGGCCGCACGACCACGCCTCAGGGGGGTCCTGCACCTGGCGATGGCCCCGATCGCGGCGGTCATGGCCGTGGCGCTGGTGTGGTCGGCGTCGGGCGCGGGCCGACTCGCCGTCGGGATCTTCGGGGTGCTGTTCGTCGGGCTGTTCGCGGTGTCCGGCAGCTACCACGTCCCCGCGTGGACCGGGCGGGTGCGGATGCTGTGGGGCCGCGTCGACACCGCGATGATCGTGCTGTTCATCGCGGGCACGTTCACCCCGATCGCCTTCCACCACCTCGACGGGGCGTGGCGGCTGTGGAGCCTGGTCGCCGCCTGGGCCATCGCCCTGTTCGGCGCGGGCCTGGCCCTGTCGCCGGTCACCGCGCCGCGCTGGGCGCGATCGCTCGGCTACATCGCGCTCGGGTGGCTGATGGTGGTCCCGATGATCAAGATCGCCGTCGCCCTGCCCCTCGCGGGGACCGCCCTGATCGTCCTGGGCGGGGTGCTCTACACCGTCGGCGGCGTGGTCTACGCCCTGCAGCGCCCCGACCCCGCACCGGCCTGGTTCGGCTACCACGAGGTCTTCCACCTGCTGGTCGTCGCCGCGGCCGTCTGCCACTACGTGGCGATCTTCAACTACGTGGTCTGACGGCGCCCACCTGCCAGCGTGGTCCGATGCGCGGTCGGCCCCTACCCTGGGGCGCACGCCGGCGTTGCAGTGCGAGGCCCAGACGGGCCACGCCGGCGGACGACGACGGTTCGCGAGGAGGCACGAGGTCGATCCGACCGGGTGTCCGCTGCTCTCGCCCATCACCACCGCTTCGGCGCGGCCGCGGACCGGCCGCCAACTGATGGAGGAACACGACGTGGAACCTGATCGCACCGGCGACCTGACCTACAAGGTCGCCGACCTGTCCCTGGCCCAGGCGGGCCGCCACCAGATCCGCCTGGCCGAGCACGAGATGCCCGGCCTGATGGCCATCCGGGAGGAGTACGGCCCCTCCCGACCCCTCGCGGGCGCCCGCATCGGCGGGTCGCTGCACATGACCACCCAGACGGCGGTGCTGATCGAGACGCTCACCGCCCTCGGGGCCGACGTGCGCTGGTGCTCGTGCACCCTCGTCTCGACCGAGGACGGCGCCGCCGCGGCCGTCGTGGTCGGACGCGACGGCACCCCCGAGGACCCGAAGGGCGTCCCGGTCTTCGCCTGGAAGGGCGAGACCCTCGAGGAGTACTGGTGGTGCACCGAGCAGATGCTCGCGTTCGACGAGGGTCCGAACATGATCCTCGACGACGGCGGGGACGCGACGCTGCTGGTCCACAAGGGCGCGGAGTTCGAGGCGAACGGCGCGGTCCCCTCCCCCGACGAGGACACCTCGGAGGAGTACGCCATCGTCCTCGACCTGCTCCGCCGGTCCCTCGAGGCCGACGGCCAGCGGTTCAGCCGCATGGCCGAGGGGATCCAGGGCGTGACCGAGGAGACCACCACCGGCGTCATGCGCCTGTACGAGTTCGAGCGCGAGGGCACCCTGCGGTTCCCCGCGATCAACGTGAACGACTCGGTCACCAAGTCGAAGTTCGACAACAAGTACGGCACCCGCCACAGCCTGATCGACGGGATCAACCGTGCGACCGACACCCTGATCGGCGGCAAGACCGCCGTGGTGTGCGGCTACGGCGACGTCGGCAAGGGCTCCGCCCAGTCCCTCCGCGGCCAGGGCGCCCGGGTGATCGTCACCGAGATCGACCCGATCTGCGCGCTGCAGGCGGCGATGGACGGCTACCAGGTGACCACCCTCGACGACGTGGTGGAGACCGCCGACATCATCATCACCGCGACGGGCAACAAGGACATCATCACCGTCGAGCACATGGCCCGGATGAAGCACCAGGCGATCATCGGGAACGTCGGCCACTTCGACAACGAGATCGACATCGCCGGCCTGGGCAGGGTCGCCGGGATCACCAAGACCGAGATCAAGCCGCAGGTGCACGAGTGGACCTTCCCGGGCGGGAAGAGCCTCATCGTCCTGAGCGAGGGCCGCCTGCTCAACCTGGGCAACGCGACCGGGCACCCCTCCTTCGTGATGTCGAACAGCTTCGCGAACCAGGTGCTGGCCCAGATCGAGTTGTGGACCAAGGCCGACGACTACCCGCTGGGCGTCTACACGCTGCCCAAGCAGCTCGATGAGAAGGTCGCCCGCCTGCACCTCGACGCGCTCGGGGTGAAGCTGACCGAGCTGACCAAGTCCCAGGCGGAGTACATCGGCGTCGACGTCGCCGGCCCGTACAAGTCCGAGCACTACCGCTACTAGCGGGTCCTGATCGACCGACGGCCGCCACCGGTGCTCCGGTGGCGGCCGGCGGCACG
>NZ_CAXQBR010000009.1 GCF_964222135.1 Euzebya sp. | reverse complement strand
CCGCGTGTGATGGAGCCCGAGCGCGTCGAGGACGTCGTCGCCGGGTTGGCGGCCCACGACTACCTGGCCGACGACGACCTGGCGACCGCGGTGTTCCTCGCGCTGCGGATGCGCCGCCCGCTGCTGCTCGAGGGCGACGCCGGGGTCGGCAAGACCGAGGTGGCCCGGACCCTGGCGAGCTGGCGGGGGGCGGAGCTGATCCGGCTGCAGTGCCACGAGGGCCTCGACCTGGCCCAGGCCGCCTACGACTGGGACCACGCCCGCCAGCTCCTCGGCCTGCGCGCCGCCGAGGCGACCGGTGAGGCAGCCGGGCTACCCAGCGCCGAGCTCCGCGATCGCCTCTACTCGGCGGAGTTCCTGGTCCGCCGCCCCCTGCTCCGCGCGGTCGACCACGACGGCCCCGTCGCGCCGGTCCTGCTGGTCGACGAGGTCGACCGGGCCGACGACGAGTTCGAGGCGTTCCTGCTCGAGGTCCTCAGCGACTACGCGATCACCGTGCCGGAGCTCGGCACGTTCGCCGCGACCGACCCGCCGGTCGTCGTGCTGACGTCGAACCGGACCCGCGACCTGCACGACGCCCTCAAGCGCCGCTGCCTGTACCACTGGGTCGAGCACCCCGACCTCGAGCGCGAGGTGGCGATCATCCGGCTGCGGGTCCCCACGGCCAGCGCCCGGGTGGCCGAGGAGGTGGCCGCCATCGCGGCTGCCCTGCGCGGGGCCGACCTGTACAAGCCACCCGGGGTGTCCGAGACCGTCGACTGGGCGTACGCGCTGACGGTCCTCGGCGCCGACGCCGTCGACCCCACCAGCGCCGCGGCGACCCTCGGGGCGGTCCTCAAGTACCGCGAGGACGCCCAGCGCGTCCGCGAGCACGGGCTCGACGCGCTGATCGACGCCGCGCTCGGCGGCGCCTGACCGGCGCGCCGATGCGGTCGACCGCGGGCATCGACGGCGCCCACGTGACCGCGGTCCTCGCCCGCGCGCTGCGCGACCGCGGGGTCGACGTGCCGATCGGCTGCGAGCTGGCCTGCACCGAGGCGCTGGCCCTCGTCGGGCTCTCCGACGAGCGCCGGCTGGTCGCCGCCGCCCGCCAGTCGCTGATCCGCCGCCCCGAGGACTTCGACGCGTTCGACGACGCCGTCGAAGCCGTCCTCGTCGGCCGTCGCGGGGCGGTCCTGGCCGTCCCGGAGCCGCCGGTGCTCCGCATCGCCCTGCGCCACGACGCCGATGACGGGGACGCGGACCGGGATGCGTCCGCGGCCCGCGACGACCCGCCGTCACCCGAGGACCTGACGCTGCGCTGGAGCGCCGTCGAGGTCCTCCGCCACGCCGACCTGGCCCACCTGAGCGCGGAGGAGCGGACCGAGGCCCACGCGCTGATCAGCCAGCTCCGCACGACGGGGCCGTGGCGCACCAGCCGACGGCTGCGACCCGACCGGTCGGCGAGACGCGGTCGCCTCGACGTGCGCCGCACGATCGCGGGGGCGCTGCGCACCGGCGGTGAGGTCCCCCGCCCGGTCCGGCGCACCCCACGGCTGACGCCGCGGCGCGTCGTCGTGCTGGTCGACGTCAGCGGCTCGATGGAGCCCTACGCCCGCGCGCTGCTGCGCTTCGCCCACGCGCTGACGTCGGCCCGGCGGCGGGTCGAGGTGTTCGCCGTCGGCACGCGGCTCACCCGGCTGACCCGCGCGCTGTCGACCCACGACCCCGACGTCGCGCTCGACGGGGCCACCGCGGCGATCGCCGACTGGTCCGGCGGGACCCGCCTCGGCGACGCGCTGGCGACCTTCAACGCCCGCTGGGGGGTGCGCGGCATGGCCCGCGGCGCCGTCGTCGTGATCCTGAGCGACGGGTGGGACCGCGGCGACCCCGCCGACATCGCCGAGCAGATGGCGCGGCTCCACCGGGTGACCCACCGCCTCATCTGGGTGAACCCGCTGGCCGCCGCCGCAGGCTTCGCGCCGCGGGCCGCCGGGATGGCCGCCGCGCTGCCCCACCTCGACGACCTCCGGGAGGGGCACTCCGTCGCGTCCCTCGAGGCCCTCGCCGCGCTGCTCGCGGACCTCTGAGGGCTGCCGCCACAGCCGTCCAGGTCGGACGCCGTCGAAAGTCACCCCTTTCGCCTGGGCCCCCCCGGCGATACGGTGCTGACCCGGAGCCACCAGACGGGACACAGGAGGGCCGATGTTCCCCGCGAGCTTCAGCTACACCCGTGCGGAGAGCCTCGACGAGGCCATCGCCGCACTGGCCGAGGACCCGGAGGAGACCCGGGTCCTCGCAGGCGGCCAGTCGCTCATCCCGATGATGAAGCTGCGCTTCGCCTTCCCCGAGCGGCTGGTCGACATCAACCGCATCCCCGGGCTGGACCACGTCCGGCGCGAGAACGGGCACCTCGCCGTCGGGGCTCTGGCACGCCACAACGACGTGCTCGCGTCCGACGACACCTTCGGGGTCGTCGCCGCGGCAGCGCCGTGGATCGCCGACCCGCTGGTCCGCAACCGTGGGACGATGGTCGGGTCGGTCGCCCACTGCGACCCGGAGGGGGACTGGAACTCCGTCCTCCTCGCCTGCGGGGCGACCGTGGTCGCCCAGGGGCCGTCCGGACGGCGGGAGATCGACATCCCCGACTTCGTCGTCGGGCTGTTCGAGAACAGCCTGGCCGACGGCGAGGTGGCCGTCGAGGTGCGCATCCCCGTGCCGACGCGCGCGAGCGGCGGGGCGTACCACAAGCTCGAGCGGAAGGTCGGCGACTACGCCACGGTCGCCGTGGCCACGCACCTCGAGCTCGCCGACGACGGCACGATCGCCGCCGCCGGCATCGGGCTGACCAGCGTGGTGCCCCACCCGACGAAGGTGACCGACGCCGAGGCGATCCTCGTCGGCCAGACCCCGTCCGAGGAGCTGTTCGCCGAGGCAGCCGCCGCGACCGCGTCGGCCTCGAGCCCGACGACGGACGTCCGCGGGACGGCGGACTGGAAGCGGAACGTGGTGCGGGTGTTCACCCAGCGCGGCCTGGCCGACGCCCTGGCGCAGGCACGTGGCGACGACGAGAGCGGGAGCTGAGCGCAGCGATGACCACCGAGACCATCCCCGTGACCATCACGATCAACGGCGAGTCGCACGCAGCCGACGTCGAGCCCCGGGTCCTGCTCGTCGACTTCATCCGACGCCAGGCCGAGCTGACCGGCACGCACATCGGGTGCGACACGACGTCCTGCGGCGTCTGCACCGTCCTGCTCGACGGCCGGCCCGTGAAGTCCTGCACCGTCTTCGCCGTCCAGGCCGACCGTGCGGAGATCACCACCGTCGAGGGGTTGGGGGCGAACGGCCAGCTCCACCCCATCCAGGCGGCGTTCAAGGAGCACCACGGCCTCCAGTGCGGGTTCTGCACCCCCGCGATGATGCTCGTCGGCTCGGCGCTGCTCGCCACCGACGACGACCCCGACGAGGACGACGTCCGCTGGGCGATCAGCGGCAACCTCTGCCGCTGCACCGGCTACATGAACATCGTCAAGTCGATCCAGGCCGCCGGCGCGGAGATGCGCGCCGCCGCGGCGACCGACGGCCAGGCCACCCCGCAGGCGTAGAGGAGCCGGACATGACCACGCTCGAGAACGCACCCAGCCCGCACCCGGCCGGCCTGAAGACGACCCCGGAGATCGGCGGCATCGGCCACTCCGTCAAGCGGGTCGAGGACGACCGCCTGATCGTCGGGCACGGCCGCTACCTGGACGACATCGTCCTGCCCGGCATGCTGCACATGGCGATCCTCCGGGCGCCGATGGCCCACGCCCGGATCAACGGCATCGACACGTCGGCGGCCGAGGCACTCGAAGGCGTCGTCGCGGTCGTCACCGGCGAGCTGATGGCCCAGCACGGCCTCGCGTGGATGCCGACGCTGAGCGGTGACACCCAGGCGGTCCTCGCGACGGACAAGGTCCGCTTCCAGGGACAGGAGGTCGCCGCGGTCATCGCCACCGACCCCTACATCGCCGCCGACGCGCTCGAGCACATCGACGTCGACTACGAGATCCTCCCCGTCATCACGACACCCCAGCAGGCCCTCTCCGAGGGGGCGGTCGTGATCCGCGACGAGAAGGAGGGCCAGACCGACAACCGGGTCTACCACTGGGAGTCCGGTGACGCGGCGCTCACCGACGAGGCGTTCGCCAAGGCCGACCGCGTCGTCACGCTCGAGACCCACTACCCGCGGTCCCACCCCTCCCCCCTCGAGACCTGCGGGGCGCTCGCGGACGTCGACAGCGTCACGGGCCAGGCGACGATCTACGTCACCTCACAGGCGCCGCACGCCCACCGGACCCTCTTCGCCATGGTCGCAGGGCTGCCGGAGCAGAAGATCCGGATCATCTCCCCGGCCGACCTGGGCGGCGGGTTCGGCAACAAGGTGCCGATCTACCCCGGCTACGTCATCGCCACCGCGGCGTCGCTGCTGATCGGCAAGCCGGTCAAGTGGATCGAGTCGCGCTCGGAGAACCTCATCTCGACCGGGTTCGCCCGCGATTACCACATGAAGGGCGAGCTGGCGGTCACCGACGACGGGCAGATCCTCGGCCTGCGCGTCCACATGCTGAGCGACCAGGGCGCCTTCCACGCCGACGCCCAGCCGACGAAGTTCAAGGCCGGCCTGTTCCACGTCGTCACCGGGTCCTACGACTACCCGGCCGCCCACATCGTCTGCGACGGCGCGTTCACGAACAAGGCGCCCGGTGGGGTGGCGTACCGCTGCAGCTTCCGGATCACCGAGGCGAGCTACCTGATCGAGCGGCTGGTGCAGAACGCCGCCTACGAGCTCGACATGGACCCGGCGGACTTCCGGATGAAGAACTTCATCCAGCCCGACCAGTTCCCGTACACGACGCCGACCGGGTTCGTCTACGACTCCGGCGACTACCCGACCGCCCTGCAGAAGGCCCTCGACCACGTCGGCTACGCCCAGCTGCGCGAGGAGCAGGCCCGGGCGAGGGAGGAGGGCCGGCTGATCGGCATCGGCCTCGCCCACTTCACCGAGGCCGTCGGCGCCGGGCCGTCGAAGGACTACGACATCGCCGGGTTGAAGATGATCGACTCCGCCGAGCTGCGGGTCCACCCGACCGGCAAGGCGGTCCTCAAGCTGGGCGTGAAGACCCAGGGGCAGGGGCACGAGACGACGTTCGCGCAGATCGTCGCCGACGAGCTCGGGATCCCGTCGACCGACATCAAGGTGATCCACGGCGACACCGACGACACGCCGTACGGGCTGGGGACCTACGGGTCGCGGTCGACGCCGGTGGGCGGCGCGGCGACGGCGATGGTCGCCCGGAAGCTGGCGGTGAAGGCCAAGGCGATCGCCGCGCACCTCCTCGAGGCCGCCGAGGGCGACATCGAGGTGTCGAACGGGCAGTACTCCGTCGCCGGCTCTCCCGACCGGAGCGTGTCGATCCAGGACATCTCGCTGGCGGCCTACACCAACCTGCCGGAGGGGATGGAGTACGGCCTCGAGGGCGTCCACTACTACGACCCGCCGAACCTGACCTACCCCTACGGCAGCTACGTCGTGGTCGTTGAGGTCGATCCGGACACCGGCCAGTGGAAGGTCGACCGGATGGTCGCGCTCGACGACTGCGGCGTGCGGATCAACCCGATGATCGTCGAGGGGCAGATCCACGGCGGGCTGACCGAGGGCTACGCGATGTCCTCGATGCAGTGGATCACCTACGACGACGACGGCAACTGCATCGGGTCCAACTACATGGACTACCTGATCCCGACGGCGTGGGAGACCCCCCGCTTCGAGCTGCTCGAGACCGTCACCCCCTCACCGCACCACCCGATCGGGGCGAAGGGCGTCGGGGAGTCCGCCACCGTCGGGTCCCCGGCCGCGTTCGTGAACGCCGTCGTCGACGCGGTGCGCCACCTCGGCGTGACGAACATCGACATGCCGGTCATGCCCCACCGGGTGTGGGAGGCCATCCAGGGCGCCGGCGGCGACGGGGCCTAGGGGCCGTCGTGGACGTCGAGGTCCTGCGCCGGGCGGTCGCCGAGCGCGACGGCCGCCGGCCGTTCGTGCTCTGCACGGTGGTGTGGCGCCGCGGGCCGACGTCCGGCCAGCAGGGCTCGAAGGCGATCATCGACCCCGGGGGAGGGGTGACGGGCTTCGTCGGCGGGGCCTGCGCCGAGCCGACCGTGGTCTCAGAGGCCCTGGCCAGCCTGGCCGACGGCCAACCCCGGCTGCTGTTCCTCGGGCAGGCTGACGAGTTGGACACCGCCTCGCCGGGTGCGGTCACCGTGCCGATGGCGTGTGAGGGCGAGGGCGCGATGGAGCTGTACCTGGAACCCCACCTCCCGCCGCCGGCGGTCGTGGTCGTCGGGGACACGCCGGCCGCCGCGGCGCTGGTGCAGATGGCGGGGGTGCTGGGGTGGGATGCCCGAGGGGTCGACGAGCCGGAGCTCGGGCACCCCGCTCCGGATGCCGCCACGGCGGTGGTGGTCGCGAGCCAGGGCCACTACGACGACCTCGCGCTGCGGTCCGCGCTCGCGTCCGACGCGGGCTACGTCGGGCTGGTGGCCAGCCGGAAGCGCGCCGACGCGCTGCTCGAGCTGCTCCGCGACGAGGTGGGGGAGGACGCCGTCAGCCGCGTCCACGCGCCGGCCGGCCTCGACCTCGGCCGCACGAGCCACGCGGAGATCGCCGTCGCGGTCCTGGCCGACCTGGTGGCCCGCCGGGCCCGTGGCGAGCTGGCGCTCGGCGTCGCCGCCCCGCCGGCCCGGACCGAGGCGACCGATCCGGTCTGCGGCATGACCGTCGTGGTCGAGGACGCCCACCACCGCCACGTCCACGACGGCGCCGAGTACGTCTTCTGCGCCGCCGGGTGCAAGGCCGCGTTCGCCGCAGACCCCGCGAGCTTCCTCGGGGTCTGACGCCGCGGGCGCGCGGGCGCGCGCCGAGGTTGGGCGCGATCGGGGCCTCCTTCGCCTGACGGCGAAGTTCGGCGCGATCCTGGCGTGCCCCTTGACGCCCGCACAGTTGAACGTTTAGAAAACAAACAAAGGTTGAGCGACGAGAGGCGAGGACCCCCGGTGGAGCCCACCGCACGACGTCGGGTGCCCCTGCGGGCGGCCAGCAAGGCCACGAAGGCCGAGACGCGGCTGGCGAACCTGCGCCTGACCCTCCAGGTCGTGATGGCGGCCGGGTCGACCTCCCGCGCGGACATCGCCCGCCAGACCGGCCTGACCCGTGCGACGGTCTCGGCCCTCGTCGCGGACCTGATCGCCGACGACCTGCTGGTCGAGACCGGGCTGGGGGAGTCCGCCGGCGGGAAGCCGCCGACCCTCCTCGAGATCAACGGCTCGGCCCGGCAGGTCATCGCCCTCGACCTGAGCTCCGCCCCCCTCCGCGGCGCCCTGCTCGACCTGGCGGGCGAGACCGTGCTGAGCACGACCGGCCCCGACGCGGACCTCCAGGGTCCCGATGCGGTCGACGCCGTCGTCGACCTGGTCACCGACCTGGCCGCCCGGGCGACCGCCCCCCTGCTCGGCGTCGGCGTCGGCACCCCCGGCGTGGTCGACGACCGCGGGCACGTCGTCGAGGCGGCGAACCTCGGCTGGCACGACCTGCCGCTCGGCGAGCTGCTGGCCGAGCGGACCGGCCTGGCCGTCCACGTCGCCAACGACGCGCAGGTCTCGGCCATCGACGAGTACGGACGCCGCGAGGACGTCGACAGCCTGGTCGTCGTCCGGGTCGGGCGGGGCATCGGCGCCGGCATCGTCCTCGACGGCCGCCCCCACGCCGGCGACCGCCACGCCGCCGGTGAGATCGGGCACCTTCGCGTCGTCGACGACGCGCGCGCCCCCGAGTGCCGCTGCGGCCGCCGCGGCTGCCTGGAGCTCTACGCCAGCCTCCCCGCGATCATGGCCACCACCGGGCGCGCGGGCGGGGACCCGGCCCAGCTGGACGACTCCGACGCCGGCGCGCTCGCGATCGCGGCGGACCACCTGGGCGCGGCCCTCGCCAACCTCGTCGCGGTCCTCGACGTCAGCCACGTGGTGCTCGGCGGGCCGGTCGAGCAGCTCGGCGCGGCGTTCCTCGACGCGGTCCGCGAGGCGCTGTCGGGCCGCATCCTGCCGGCCGTCGCCGACACCCTGGCCCTGACGTACTCGACAGCCGGGCCCGACGCGGTCCTGGCCGGGGCGTGGGCGCTGGTCCTCGCCGAGGAGCTGGGGGTGGTGCGCCGGTGATCGTCGGGCTGGACGTCGGCGGGACCAGCATCGAGGCGGTCGCGGTCAACCAGCCGGGCGCGCCCGCGGTCGCCACCTGGACCGGTCCCACGCCGCGGGACGGCGCGGAGGACCTGCGCGCCGCGCTCCGCTCCGCCGTCCGGGCGGTCACCCCCGACGGGGCCGCTGACCTCCGGGCCGTGGGCGTGGCCATCCCCGGCGTCGTCGACCCGTCCGCGGGCACCGTCAGCCACGCGGTCAACCTGGGGCTCGACGGGACCGCCACACCGCTCGCGCACATGCTCGAGGCCGACCTGGGCGTGCCCGTGGCCCTCGACAACGACGCGCGCGCGGCCGCGCTCGCTGCCCTGTCGCTGCTCCGCCTGCGCCGGCCGGACATCGCCGACGTCGCCCTGGTGAACATCGGCACCGGGTTGTCCGTCGGGCTGGTCATCGACGGCCTCCCACACCGCGGCCCGCTCGGGCACGCGGGCGAGATCGGCCACGTCCCCCTCCCCGGATCGGAGGTGCCCTGCGCCTGCGGCCTCAGCGGCTGCCTCGAGGCCCGGATCGCCGGCCCCGCCCTCGCCCGCCGCTGGCCCGCCGGCGACGGCCGCCCGGCCCACGCGCTGTTCGCGGCCGCGGCGGCCGGCGACGCGACCGCGGCCGCCCTGGCCGAGGACGTGGCCGAGGACGTCGCCCGGCTCGTCCACCTGGTCGTGAACCTGACCGGCATCGGCGACGTGGTCCTCGGGGGCGGCGTCGCGCAGGCCCACGGGGGGCTGCTCGACGGGGTCCGGCGCCACCTCGCCGTCGCGGCCGAGCGCTCGCCGCTCGCCGCCGACGCCATCCACCCCGACCGCGTCGTCGTCGCCCCCGCCGACGCGGCGCTCGGCGCCCACGGCGCCGCCGCCCTGGCCGCCATCGCGGCCGGGACCCATCAGACCTCAGCGACGCACGTCGACACCGACGTGCCGTCACCAGCCGCACCGCCGGCCCAGGCCGGGGTGCTCGACCGAGGAGAGACACGATGACGAAGAGGACGCGACTGCTGGCCGCGCTGCTGCTGCTCGCCCTCGCGGCGGCCGGCTGCGTGAACGATGCCGCTGACGACGGGGAGGACGAGGCCGAGGCGGCCGAGGCGACCGAGGCACCGGTCGACGAGGAGGCGGACCTGGCCGAGGAGGGTGCGGACGAGGCCACCGAGGCGCCGGCGGAGGCCACCGAGGAGGCGGGGAGCGAACCGGCGGAGGACGCGGCGGCGCTCGACGCCGAGGTGCCGGAGGGCTACACGCACCTCGCCGCGGCCCTGGCGGGGGAGTACGAGGGCACGTCGGTCGAGATCCTCAGCCAGTGGGTCGAGGCCGAGGGTGAGAACTTCTCAGCGACCCTGGCGGACTTCGCCGAGGCGACCGGCATCGACATCACCACCGAGGGCATCACCGACTACGAGACCGTGCTGAACGTCCGGGTGGAGGGTGGCGACGCCCCCGACATCGCGCAGGTCGCCCAGCCGGGGCTGATGCAGGAGTTCGCCTCCGCGGGCCACCTCGTCAACCTGAGCGACTGGATGGACGTCGAGCAGCTGTCGACGGACTACTCCGAGGCCTGGACCGACCTCACGACCTACGAGGACGACACCTACGGCGTGTTCTTCCGCGCCAACACGAAGTCGATCGTCTGGTACCCGGTCGCCGCCTTCGAGGAGGCCGGCTACGAGATCCCCGAGACCTGGGACGACCTGATCGGCCTGCAGGACCAGATCCTGGCCGACGGCGGGACGCCCTGGTGCATCACGATGGAGCACGGCGACGCCACCGGCTGGGTCGCGACGGACTGGATCGAGGACGTCCTGCTCCGCACCGCCGAGCCCGAGGTCTACGACCAGTGGGTCGCCCACGAGATCCCGTTCGACTCCCCCGAGGTGCTGGCCGCCGCCGAGCAGGTCGGCGAGATCTGGTTCGGCGAGGGGCACGTGAACGGTGGCGGGACCGCCATCGGCGCCACGTTCGTCGGCGACGCGATGAACCCGACGTTCGAGGAGCCGCCGGGCTGCTGGCTGCACCGCCAGGCCGCCTGGATCCCCGACTTCTGGCCGACCGACCCCGAGACCGAGGAGCCCCTCTACACCCCTGGCGAGGACGCGGCCTTCTTCTTCCTGCCCGGTGAGACGCCCGAGGACCGCCCGGTGCTCGGCTCCGGCGACATGTTCATCATGTTCGACGACCGCCCCGAGGTCCGCGCCGTGATGGAGTACCTCGCCACCGCCGACGCGGCGATGGGGTGGATCGAGGCTGGCGGGTTCATCAGCCCGAACTCCTCCATCCCGCCGGAGGCCTACAGCGACTACGCCAGCTCCCAGCAGGCCGAGATCCTCGCCGACGCCACCGTGCTGCGCTTCGACGCCTCGGACTCCATGCCGGCAGAGGTCGGGCAGGGCTCGTTCTGGTCCGGGATGGTCGACTGGGTCGCTGCCGAGGGCGGCAACACCGACCAGGTGTTCGCCGACATCGAGGCGAGCTGGCCCAGCTAGCCGATCGAACAGGACAGACCCGTGGGGGGGGGGGGGGGGGGGGGCCCCCCGC
>NZ_CAXQBR010000008.1 GCF_964222135.1 Euzebya sp. | reverse complement strand
GCTGAGAGGGCCGGGTCGGCGGGAGGGCTATCACACCGCCAGCCGATCCTCCAGCCACATCGACAGCCCCCCGAGACGCACGTGCGGCAGCGCGGACAGCGGGCGGAGCTCGACGGTCACCGCCTGTGCGGTCGCGAGCAGGTCGGGCACCGTCGCCGACACCCAGGCCTCGAACGGCCATCCCCCGCTGCACCGCGCCACGTTGAGCGCCGCCACAACCGTCTCGCGGTGGTCGTGGATCGGGGCGGCGACCGACTGGATGCCGGCGGACAGGTGCTGATCGGTGGCCGCCCACCCCCGGCGACGCACCTCGTCGAGGACCTGCTCGCGCTCCGCGCGGTCGGGTGCCCACCGCGGTGCGACCGGAGACCGGCTGGGCGCGGCGAGGACCTCGTCGACCTCGTCGGGGTCGAGCGCGGCGAGCAGGACCTTGCCGAGCGAGGTGGCCAGCGCCGGCAGGACCGTCCCGACCTCCGCGTCCGGGGCGACGATCCGCGAGGTCGAGATCCTGGCGACGTACAACACGTCGGCCCGCTCGAGCCGTGCCATCGAGGTCGAGGCCTGCGTGCGGTCCGCGAGGGCGCGCAGGTGCGGGCCGACCACCTCGTCGAGCGGGAGGGACTGCACGTGCGCGCAGCCGAGGTCGAGCACCGCCGGGGTCAGGGCGACCCCGCCACGGCCGACGCGGACGTGCCCGGTGCGCTCGAGGGTCGACAGCACCCTCCGGACGCTGCGGACCGGCAGCCCGACCACCGACGCGACGTCGGCGGCGGTGGCGACGTCGGGCTCCGCGACGGCCCGGAGGACGTCGAACGCGCGCGCCAGGACCTCGACGAAGTCGGGTGGGGGGTCCTCGGGTGGCACGACACCATCCTGCCGCCGCGCGGTGGATGGACACGGAGGCCCCGGACGCCGCAGGATCGCTCGGCATGGACATCGATTCACGGATCACGCTCCAGAAGCTCGAGGTCCTCTCCGCGGTCGTCCGCCACGGCGGGGTGGGTCGGGCGGCAGACGCGCTCGTCGTGACCCAGCCCGTGGTGAGCTCCCACCTCCGCTCGCTGTCCGATCGGGTCGGGGTCGAGCTGTTCTACCGGGAGGGCCGGTTCCTCCGCCTGACGGAGGCCGGCGAGGCGGTCCACCGCTGGGCCGAGGACGTCCTGACCCGGACCCGTGAGCTCGACCGGCACCTGTCCGGCCTGTCCGACGGCCACCGGGGTGTCGTCCACATCGGGGCGACCAAGACGCTGGGGAGCTACGTCCTGCCGGAGCTGCTCGCCGAGATGCGGCGTCGCCACCCGGCCATGGAGGTCGTCCTGGCCGTGGCCGACACCGAGGGGGTGGTCGACGCCACCCGCGCGGGCGAGCTCGACCTCGCGGTGGCTGTGACCTCCCCCCGGGCGCAGTACCCAGACCTGGCGGTCCGGCAGCTGGGCAGTGCGGAGATCGTGGTGGTCGCCGCACCCGGCCTGGTGCCCTCGGGTCGCGTGACCGTCGAGGAGCTCGCCCGGCTGCCGTTCGTCGAGCCGGAGGGCGACACGCGGCGGACCTACGTGGAGGACCAGCTGCGCGCGGCCGGGGTCGGGGAGCGGACCGTCGCCATGCGGCTGGGGCACCCCGAGGCGATGAAGCGCGCCGCGTCCGCCGGGCTGGGCGTGACCCTGCTCTTCCGGCGCGCGGTCCTCGACGAGCTCGCAACCGGTGCGCTCGTCGAGCTGGCGGTGGACGGGCTGTCGATCGCCGCGCCGATCTCGCTGCTGTCGCGACCGTCGAAGACCTTCTCACCGCTGCACGCCGAGCTCATCGAGATGATCGAGGCCGCGCTGTGAGCGCATCCAGCTCCTGCAGGGTCAACCGGCGCGCAGCCAACGGCCCGCCCCGTCACCGGTCGCGCGACGTCACCGGAGCACCCACCCCACGACCGTGATGGCGCCGACCCACCACACGACGCCCATCACGAGCAGGGCTGTCCACCACGCACCGCGGCTCACGGCGGCCATCATCCCCCTCTGGCGGCCCGTCCAGTCGCGACCTCGACGCATTCGATCATCACCCTCGACATCACTTTGGGTGACATCGATCACACGTAGTGCACCGGTCCGTGATCAGCCTCTCCGGACCCCCTTACCGTCCGTCATCTGAGCGAACGAACCGTCGCACACCCGTGCGCGGCCTGAGGCGGATCGAGGGAGCACGTCGCCACGTCATCGCGACGTTGCTGGCGCTGATCGCGGGGGTGCTGGCGGCGGTGCCGTCGGCAGCCCAGGACGAGGGGGCGACGCTGGTCGACTTCGACATCGTCGAGGGAGACGTCAGCGTCGGGGTGCAGACCTCGATCATGGCGTCGCGGGCGGCGTTCGACGCCGCGGACACGGTGCTGCTGGCGACGTCTGCGGACGGGGCGGACGCGTTGGCGTCCGGTGTGCTGCAGGACGAGTCGCCGTTGTTGTACGTCGACCCGGCCGAGGGGGTGACGGCTGATCACACCGCCGAGCTCGAGCGCCTCGGCGCGGAGACCGTCGTGATCATCGGTGGTGAGGCCGCGGTGTCCGCTGACGTCGAGGCCGCCATCAGCGACGCGGGCTACACCGTCGAGCGGCTGGCCGGTCCGGCGCGGATCGAGACGGCGAACGCCGTGGCCGCTTACGAGGACACCCTGGAGGCTGACACCGCGGTGCACGTGTCGCGGGCGTTCGGGACCGAGGACAACCCCGACACCGCCTTCGCCGACGCCGCCGGGCTGGGGGCGTGGGCGGCGGACTCCGGGGTGGTCACCGTGTTGACCCAGACCGACGCGGTCCCCGCCGCCACCGGCGACGTCTATGAGGCCAACCCGCAGGTCACCACGTCGGTGGCGATCGGTGGCGAGGCCGCGGTGTCCGACGACGTCCTCTCGACCCTCTCCGAGGAGTACGGCCAGGACACCGCCACCCGTGTGTTCTCTGAGGCGTCGTGTTCGTCGACGGGTTCGCCGAGGACTTCTTCATCGACGCCTACGCCGCCTCCGGCCTCGCCGGCACCAACGACTACGCGGTGCTGTTGACCAACGGTGAGGACCTCACCCCCGAGACCGCCGCCTGGCTGGACGCCGCCGCGTTCGCCCAGGAGGGCGGCGTTGACGTCTACTGCATGCCCAAGGTCACCGAGGCCGCCTGTGAGGCCGGCGTCACCGCCACCGGCGGGGACCCCGCTGACCTGCAGACCGTCACGATCGAGGACGGTCTCGGCCCCGTCGAGCAGGACATCGCCGCCGTCGACATCACCGACGCGCCCGCGACGGTCACGACCGGCAGCGACTTCGACCTCGAGGTCACCGTCACCGACGCCGACGACGAGGGCATCGCCGAGCAGGCCGTGACCCTGTCGACCGACCCCGACTCCGACCTGGACGACGAGGTCGCGATCACCGATGCCGACGGTGTCGCCGTCTTCACCGACCTGACCTTCACCGAGGCCGGTGAGTACGACGTCACCGCCACCGCAGGCGAGGTCTCTGACACCGTCACGATCACCGCAACCGCCCCCACCGACGGCGGTGGCGGTGGCGTCGC
>NZ_CAXQBR010000007.1 GCF_964222135.1 Euzebya sp. | reverse complement strand
CCTACACGACGCTCTTCCGATCTCCCCGCGGGGGACCCCCGCGGGGCCGTCGTCGCGATCGACCCCTCCACCGGGGAGATCCGCGCGCTCGTCGGCGGTCGGGACTACACCGACCCGCTGGACCCGGTGGCGCGCTTCAACCTGGCCACGGACGGGCGCCGCCAGCCCGGGTCCGCCTTCAAGTCCCTGGTCCTGGCCGCGGCGCTGGAGGCCGGCTGGCAGCTGACCGACACCCTCCCCGCGCCCGCGTCGATCGCCGTCCCCCTGGGCGACGGACGGACGTGGGAGGTGTCGAACGCCGCCGGTCAGGGCTACGACGACCTCACCCTCAGGACGGCCACGGCGCTCAGCGTGAACACCGTCTTCGCCCAGCTCGTGGCCGACATCGGTCCTGAGGCCGTCGTCGACGTCGCCCGGCGCGTCGGCATCACCAGCCCCCTCAGCGCCCTGGGCTCGATCGCGCTCGGCAGCCAGGAGGTCAGCCCCCTCGAGATGGCGGGCGCCACCGCCACGCTCGCGACCGGCGGCGTCCGCCACGACCCCTCGATCATCCGCCGGATCACCGACGCGGACGGGGTGGTGATCTGGGAGCGTCCCGACGCGGCAGGTGCGCAGGTCGTCGACCCCGCCGTCGCCGAGCAGGTCACGTTGGCGCTGCAGGACGTCGTCGCGTCGGGGACCGGCGTCGGCGCGCAGCTGGGCCGTCCGACCGCCGGGAAGACCGGGACGTCCCAGGACAACGCCGACGCCTGGTTCACCGGGTACACCCCGGACCTCGCCGTGGCGGTGTGGGTCGGCTTCCCCGAGGGCCGTGTGCCCATGGTCCCCCCGCGGACGCGGGTGGAGGTGCAGGGAGGCGGCTGGCCCGCGGAGATCTTCGCGCGGTTCGGGACCGCCGCGCTGGCCGACACCGTCGCCACGCCCTTCGCCGGGCCGGGCGTCGACCTGGTCACCGTCACCGTGGACCTGACCCGGGACTGCCTGCCGAACCCGTGGACGCCGCGCCGGTTGATCGGGGAGCGCAGCTACCTGCCCGGGACGGAGCCGACGACGGCCTGCGCCGAGCCCGCCGGTCCGCCGACCGTCGACGTGCCGCCGGGGACCGGGCTGGGGGTGGCCGAGGCCCGCGAGGCGCTGCACGCGGCCGGGTTCACCGTCGTCGAGGAGCCGGAGCACTCCACCACCGTCCCGCCGGGCCGGGTGCTGGCCCAGGAGCCGCCCGCCGGCGCGGGGCAGGTGCTCGGACCGGACGGGTTCGTCGCGACCCTGCGGGTGTCGAGCGCGGACCGCACCGGCACGGTCGTGCCCGACGTGCTCGGCCTCACCCTCGACCTGGCCCGCCAGAACCTCGAGTCCCAGGGGTTCACCGTCCAGGTCCGCGTCGGCTGCCCCGACGGCGTCGCGTCGTGCACCGGCGCGGCCGCCCGCCCCGGTGTGGTGTGGCAGCAGCACCCCGACGTCGGCGCCGACGTGCCCGTCCACTCCCCCGTCACCCTGGACGTCTACCCGGCCTGACCCACCCCTCCCCCGCGGGGGTCGGGGGGCGCACCCCCCCGATGGGATGGATTCGACACCGTGCCGGGATGGATTCGACACCCTCCTGCCCCGTTCGGGTCGCGCACGTGGCCAGGGTCCACTGCAGTGGCGCGTGAGGCGGGTGAGATGTCGATTCCATCCCGTGGGGCCCCCTGACGGTGTCGAATCCATCCCCGCTGACCCACCACCACGCCACCCCGCCACCCGGGGGAGGGGGAGGGTCGCTCAGCTCGCGGGAGGGGCCTTCGGGTGCCGCACGTACCGCGAGACCCACGGGCTGTCCGCGACGGCGAAGCGCCACGGCACGTCGGCAGCCCGGCGGACGCCGACGCGGGGGCCCGCCACGACCTCCGGTGCCGGCCCGACCCGCCGGTGCACGCGCAAGGGGGCGTCAGGCGCGAGCAGGTCCAGTCCGTCATGGTCCCGTCCGAGCCCGAAGGCCTGGGCCAGGCGCGCCGGACCGCGCAGCAGATCACGCCGCGACGGGCGGTCACCCCGCCGGGCGCGGAACACCTCCTCCCCCGCCAGCGGCTCGGCCGCGCGGAGCAGCACCGCCTGCCCCTCCCCCACCTCGCCCGTGACCACGTTCGCGCACCAGTGCATGCCGTAGGTGAAGTAGGTGTAGAGGTGTCCGGCGCGCTCCCACATGACCGCGTTGCCGGGCGTGCGGCCGCGGAAGGTGTGCGCGGCCGGGTCGGTGGAGTCGTACGCCTCCACCTCGACGATCCGTGCGGCCGTCCCCTCCCCGGGGCAGACCAGCACGCAGCCGAGCAGGTCGGGCGCCACCGCGGTGGAGGGTCGGGCCAGGAACGCGAGGTCCACCGGATCCCCCCAACCGGGGGAGGTCAGAGCAGCCGCTCCCGCTTGGCGGCCACGAACGCGCGGAGGTCGTCGACCCCGCGGGTGTTCAGCACGTCCGCCGGCGTCGCCCACCCCCGCTGGGCGGTCCACACCCCGTAGCGCATGCTGTCGAGGTCGCCGACCGAGTGGGCGTCGCAGCTGATCGTGAGCGTCACACCGGCCTCCACCGCCCGGCGGACCATCTCGCCGGACAGGTCCAGGCGGCGGGGGGAGGCGTTGACCTCGAGCGCCGTCCCCGTCTCGCGGCAGGCCTCCAGGATGGCGGCCAGGTCGACCTCGTAGCCGGGCCGCTTGCCGATCTTGCGCCCGGTGAGGTGCCCGATGGCGTTCACCCCGGGGTTCTCGATGGCGTGCAGGATCCGCGCGGTCTGGACCGCCTCGCCCTTCTCGAGGCCGGTGTGGACGCTCGCCACGGTCCAGTCCAGCTCGAGGAGGACGTCGAGGTCGTAGTCCACCTCCCCGTCGAACCCGATGTTCAGCTCCGAGGCGTCGAGGATCGCCATCTCGTGGTCGTCCTGGAGCGCGCGGATGGCCTCGCGGCGCTCGCGCAGCTGGGCGGCGCTGATGCCGTTCATCGGGAGGAGGGGCAGGGCGTGGTCCGTGACCGCCCAGTACGCGTACCCCTTGGCCGCCGCCGCGGCCACCATGTCCGCGAGGGTGGCCTTGCCGTCTCCCGACCAGTCGGAGTGGCCGTGCAGATCGCCGACCAGGTCAGCGATCTCGACGACGCGGGGGAGGGTGCCGTCCGCCGCGCGGTCCACCTCACCGGTGTCCTCGCGCATGGCCGGCGGCACGTACGCCAGGTCGACGGCGGCGTACACGTCCGCCTCGGTCTCGCTCGCGATGCGCTCGCCGGCCTGTCCCTCCTCGTCGCGGTGGAAGATCCCGTACTCGTTGAGCAGGAGCCCCCGGCGCACCGCCCGCTCGCGCACGCGGACGTTGTGGGCCTTCGAGCCGGTGAAGTACTGCAGCGCCGCACCCCAGGCGACCGGCTCGACCACCCGCAGGTCGGCCTGGATGCCGCGGACGGTGATGACCGAGGACTTCTTCTCCCCCGCCGCGATGACGGACTCGACCAGGTCGAGGGCGCGGAACGCCTCGTGGATGGGCACCGGGTCGGCGTCGGAGGCGACCAGCACGTCGATGTCGCCGATCGTCTCGCGCATCCGGCGGAGGCTGCCGGCGTAGGTGACCTGCTGGATGTCGTCGCGGATCCGCAGCCGGGCGCAGATCTCCTCGGCGAGGGCGATCGCGTCGGCGGCGGGTACCCGGTCGGTGTCCTTCGCGCCCATGCGGCGGAGGGACTCGCGCAGGTTCTCGACCGTCTTCGCGCCCAGGCCCTTCAGCTGGGCGACGCGGCCGTCGTCCATCGCCTCCTGCAGCCCGGCGATCGAGTCGACGCCCAGCTGGGAGTGCACCAGGACGGCGGTCTTCGGGCCGAGGCCGGGGATGCGGGTCAGCTCGACCACGCCGGCGGGGACCTCGCCGCGCAGCTCCTCGAGCATCCCGATCGTGCCGGTGTCGAGGTACTCGACGATCTTCTTGGCCGTCGACTCGCCGATGCCCTTGACGTCCGACAGCGCCGCGCGCTCGATCTCCCCGAGGTCGACCGGGGCGGCCAGGATCGCGTCGGCCGCGCGCTCGTAGGCGCGGACCCGGAAGCGGTCGGCGCCGCTGATCTTCAGGAGCGTCGCGATCTCGCCGAAGCGACGCGACAGCTCCTCGTTCACCCAAGCCATCGCTGCGGGACTCTAGCGGCGACCTGTGACGCAGCACCTCGCGCCTATCCTCGCCCCATGGAGATCGGCAGGTGGGTCAGGGCCAGCGGCTTCGTCGGCAAGGTCGCCGCGGTGGACGACGACGGCACGCTCGTGCTGTTCAACCCGGGCGACCGCCAGGTCCTGCGGGCGACGCCGGGGACGGTCCAACCCCTGCCGACGGGGACGGTCCGGGTCACGGTGACCCTCGACGTGGAGGTGCCGCACGGCCTGGCGGAGGAGTCGCTGCGGCGGTGGACCGCCGCGCTGATCGACCCGGTCCTGCGGTCCAAGGGCCGGGAGAGCCTCGAGGAGGCTGGCTTCGACACCGGCGCGTTCGACGCCGAGCCGACCGTCGACGTGCGGGAGCTCGAGACCGGGGGGCCAGGCCCGGGGTAGGCGCGATCAGGCCGAGCGGGGACCGTGGCCGGCCTGCACCTCGCGGTGGGCCATCAGGTACTCGCCGAAGAACTCCCGCTCGAGGGTGGCCCAGTGGGCGCACGCGTCGTCGGCGCTCAGGCCGAGCTCGTGGGCGGGGATGTCCTCGGTGGACTTCGCCGCGCACCGGGCCAGCAGTTCGTGGAGCAGGTCGGCGCGCTGCTCTGACGCCATGCGCACCTGGATCAGCGTGAGCTCGAGACGGCCCTGCCCGTGCGGCAGCCACATGACGGTGCCGCCGATGCGGTCGCGGTAGATCCGCGCCTTGGCGGTGTCGGCGGCGATGAGGCCCTCCCGTCGCGCCAGCTCGTCGACCCGGGCCAGCAGCTGGACCTGGCTGCCGGACCGCTTGGAGGAGTTGGAGGGGCGCGGGGAGGACATGGCGCGGGCGAGGCTACTCCGGGCCGTCGGCGACGGCAGCCGGGTCAGGCTCCACGGCCGACCCGGTTGTCAGGCCCGGCTGTCAGGCCCCGCTGTCACGCCCCGCTGAGCTCGCGCTCGAGCGGGGTGCGGAAGCGCGGCGTGACGCCGTCGTCACCGATCCAGGCGCCGACCGCGGCGGCCTCGGCGTCCACCAGGGCGGCGGCGTCCGCGCCGACGTCTTCGAGCAGGCGCGTGCGGACGCCGCCGTCGGGTCCCTGTGCCCACCCGCCCACGACGCGCCCGTCGAGCCAGATCGTCGGCCCGGCGTTGCCGTTGCGGTCGAAGAGCGCGGCCCCGTGGTCGCCGAGGTAGAAGTCCCGCGCCTTCCACCCCATCGTCGAGGGGTCGAGTCCCGGCAGCAGGGCCACGGCGGGGGCGTCGAGCGGTGGCTCCGGTCCGTCGTCACCGGGCAGGACCCACGCCGGCCCGGCGTCGGTGGTGACCTCGACCGGGCTGACGGCTGACAGGGCGCGGCGGGTCTCGGCCTTCGTCCAGCCCATCCACCAGGCGAGGTCCTCCTCGGTCACCGGGCCGAAGCGGTCCAGGTGGCGGCGGGCGAGCTGGGCCTGCGCCTGATCGGTCGACGGCCGGGTCGGCGGGTCGGTGCCGAACCGCTGGCGGTGGGCGTGCCAGACGTACTGGCTGGCCCGCCAGGTGCCGAGCGGGGCGCCCCGCACGGGATCGCCGTCCATGGCCATGAGGAACAGGAGCCGCGGACCGATGGCCGCCTCCTGCGCCCACCTGCCGGTGCCGAGCGTCACCTTGGTCGCGAACCCCGGGACGGTGGTCGACAGCTCGCGGGTCGCCATCGGGCCGTCGGCGAGCTGGGCGTGGACCGCCGCTTCGAGATCCGCCAACCAGGCCGCCGGGTCCGCGGCAGCCGGGTGGTCGTCCAGAGCGCCCAGCCAGCCGTGCAGGCGCCGGCGCTCGGCGGCCGCCACCTTGGCCGTCGAGCCCGCCAGCACCGCGGGGGCGTCGTCGCGGTCGACGATCCACAGCGTCCGGCGCATGGCGTGTAGGCGCCAGAGACCCCGCTCCTCGTACAGGGCGGCGTCGATGGCCGCGATCGTGAGGTCCGGGACCCGTGCGCGCAGGCCCAGGAACGGCGTCAGCGGATCGCTCGAGTGCATCGCCAGCACATCGGCGACGGCCTGCCGGCACGTCGCCGCGGTGCGGCCCAGGTGGTGGCGGCGGACCAGCCGCCGGCGACGCTCGTCGTCGTCGACGTGGCGGACCGCGGTCACGTGCGCGGCACGGCGGCAAGCCGATCGCGGAGGGCGGCGAGCTGGCCGGCGACCGCGTCCGGCGCCGGCCCGTGCGGAGCGTTGCGTCGACGCACCGCGCCCGCGGGGTCGAGCAGGTCGGCGGTCGTCTCGCCGGCCAGCTCGGGCATCGCGGCGGCGAAGGCCTCGGGGGCCAGGTCGGTGATGTCGATGCCCTGCCGCTCGCACTCCGCGACCAGGGCGCCGACCCGCTCGTGGGCGCTGCGGAAGGGGACGCCGGCGACGACCAGCGCCTCCGCCACGTCGGTCGCCAGGGCGAACCCGCCGGCGGCCGTGCCCGCGATGCGCTCGGTGTCGAAGGTCAGCGACGCGATCATGCCGGTCACGGCCGGCAGGGACAGCGCGAGGGTGTCGACGGCGTCGAAGACCAGCTCCTTGTCCTCCTGCAGGTCGCGGTTGTACGTCATCGGCAGGCCCTTCAGGACCACGAGCAGCCCGACGAGGTCGCCCACGAGCCGGCCGGTCTTGCCGCGGACGAGCTCGGCCACGTCGGGGTTGCGCTTCTGCGGCATGATCGACGAGCCGGTGGAGAACGCGTCGCCGACGCGGGCCCAGCCGAACTCGACCGACGCCCACAGCACGACGTCCTCGCAGAGCCGGGAGAGGTGGACGCCGAGCATGGCGGCGGCGCTCAGGAACTCGACGGCGAAGTCGCGGTCGGCGACGGCGTCCATCGTGTTCGGGGCGGTCCCGGTGTAGCCGAGCGCGTCGGCGTACCGCTGCGGGTCGAGTGGCAGCGTGAGCCCGGCCATCGCGCCCGAGGCCAGCGGGGAGCTGTCGAGCAGCCGGCGCCGGCAGTCGAGCAGCCGACCCGCGTCCCTATCGAGCCCCCAGGCGTGGGCCAGCAGGTGGTGGGCGAGGGTGACGGGCTGGGCGCGCTGGACGTGGGTGTAACCGGGCGCGAGGGCGTCGAGGGTCAGCTCGGCCTGGTCGGCCAGGACCGTCTGCACGGCCCGGACGTCGGTGGTGATCGCCGCGATCGCATCGGCCAGGTACATCCGCAGGTCGTTGACGATCTGGTCGTTGCGGGAGCGGCCGGCGCGCAGGCGTCCTCCGGCCTCGCCGGCCAGGGCGATGAGCCGCCGCTCGATCGCGCCGTGGATGTCCTCGTCGTCGGGGAGGAACGCGAACGAGCCGTCCTCGAACTCACCCCTGATCCGCGTCAGCGCGCGGGTGATCGCCGCGTGGTCGTCGGCGGTCAGCAGGTCGAGGCGGCGCAGCTCGTCGGCGTGCGCGGCCGAGCCGGCCAGGTCGTAGGGCCAGAGCCGCCCCTCGAAGTGGGTGGAGACCCCCAGCGCCCAGGCGGCCTGGTCGGGGCCGGCGGCGAACCGCCCGCCCCACAGCCGTCCCTCGCCGGTCGCGGGGGTGGTCGGGGTGGTGCTCGCGTCGCTCATGTGTCAGTCGTCCTCGTCGTCGTCACGGTCTCGGTCGTCACCGCCGCGGGGTGGCGCGTCCTCACGGGCCTGCTCGAGCGCCGCCAGGGCCGCGATCGCGACCTCGTCGGCCAGCTCGTCGCGCTCGGCCCACCGCTCGACCTGCCGGCGGACTTGGTCGATCCGCTGCCGGGTGGGCTGGTCCAGCACCTGGCCGAGCCGTTCGACCAGCTCCTGGCCGCGCGGCCCGGCGGCCTCGGGGTCGGTGGCGACCGCGTCGCGGACCCCGGCCACGCCGGCCTCGCGCCCGAAGGCGGCCGGGTCGTCGGGCACGTCCGCTGCAGGCGGTGGTGGGGCGGGAGGCGCCGTGGCCGCGGCGTCGTCCGGCGGCGGCGACGTGGCCGCCGGCGCGGTCGGTGCCGGCGGTGGAGTGGACGCCGCCGGTGCCGTCACCGCCAGGTCCAGCTCGGGCACCGGCGGTGCGGTGGCGTCCGGCACCGTGGGGATCGGCCCCTCGGCCAGGCCCGCCCCTCCGCCCCCGCAGCCGGTCAGGACCGCCAGGCCGGTCAGGGCCACCACCCCGGCCCTGGCGGGGCTGACCTGTCGATGTCGCATGCGGTCCTCAGATCTGGGAGTTGGGTGGCTCAGCGACCCTAGCCCCCAGATCTGGGAGTCCGGGTGCCCGACCCACCGCTCAGATCCGAGCCCCGGCGACGCCGGCGGACCCACCCCTCAGATCTGAGCTGCACGGCCGCGCACACGCCGCACGCGCCGCACGCGCCGTCGCCGCTACTGGACGTGGGCCTGCTTCTCCGACCAGACCTTGGTGGGCAGGCCCCACAGCTTCACGAACCCCTCGGACTGGGTGTGGTCGAAGGCGTCCTCGGCGTCGTAGGTGGCGAGGTCGTGGTCGTAGAGCGCCAGCTCGCTGCGGCGACCTGCCACCCAGGCCTGGCCCTTGAACAGGGTCATCCGCACCTCGCCGGTGACGTAGCGCTGGGACACCTCGATGAACGCGTCGAGCGCCCGCTTGAGCGGGGTGTACCAGAGCCCGTTGTAGATCAGCTGGGCGTAGCGGCCCTCGACGGCGCGCTTCTCCTGGGCGAGCTCCTGCTCGAGGGTCAGGTCCTCGAGGTCCCGGTGGGCGGTCAGCAGGGTGATCGCGCCGGGGCACTCGTAGATCTCGCGGCTCTTGATGCCGACCAGGCGGTCCTCGACCATGTCGATCCGCCCGACCCCGTGGGCGCCGGCCCGCCGGTCGACCTCGGCGACCAGGTCCACCATCGCCATCTCGCGCCCGTCGACCGCGACCGGCAGGCCGCGCTCGAAGCGGATGACGAGGTCCTCGGGCTCGTCGGGGGTGTCGGCCAGCGCGGCGGAGCGCTCGAAGACCTCCTCGGGCGGGCTGGCCCAGGGGTCCTCGAGGATCCCGCACTCGGCGGTCCGCCCCCAGAGGTTCTCGTCGAAGGAGTACGGCGAGTCCTTCTTCACCGGGATCGGGATGCCCCGCTCCGTCGCCCAGCCGATCGACTCCTCGCGCGACAGGCCCCACTCGCGGATCGGCGCCTCCACGGTCAGCTGCGGGGCGATCGCCATCGCGGTGACCTCGAAGCGGGCCTGGTCGTTGCCCTTGCCCGTGCAGCCGTGCCCGATCGCGGTGGCCCCGTACTCCTCGGCCGTGGCGACGAGGTGGCGGGTGATGAGGGGCCGGGACAGCGCGCTGACGAGCGGGTACTTGCCCATGTACATCGCGTTGGCGGCGATGGCCGGGGCGACGAAGTCGCGGGCGTACTCCTCCTTCGCGTCGACCACGACCGATTCGACGGCCCCGCAGTCGAGGGCGCGCTGGCGGACGCGGTCCATCTCGCCGGGTTGGGCCTGGCCGATGTCGGCGGCGCAGGCGATCACGTCGTAGCCCTTGTTCTCCTTCAGCCAGCGGATGGCGACGGAGGTGTCGAGGCCGCCGGAGTAGGCGAGGACGAGGGTCGTCGCACCGGAGGTGCGCGGTGTCACTGTTGAGGCCATTGGACTGGTGCTCCTAGCGTGTGGGGATCGGGGGTGTCTTGAGGCGGGAGAGGGTCGTGGCGACGTCCCGGCCGGTCGCCGGCTCGCGGGCGACGACCAGGACGGTGTCGTCGCCCTGGAGGGTGGCGAGGACCCCGTCGACTGCAGAGGTGTCGATCGCGCTGGCGACGGTCGCGGCCGCGCCGGGCGGGGTGCGGAGGACCGCCAGGTTCCCGCTCGCGTCGACGTGGGTGACGAACTGGCGGAGCAGCTGGGCCAGGCCGGACCGCTCGGGCAGGCTGTAGGCGACCGTCCCGTCGGCGCCTCGCAGCTTGCCGATGCCGAGCTGCTCGAGATCACGCGACACCGTGGCCTGGTTCACCTCGACGTCGTGGGCGGCGAGCAGCTCCACCAGCTCGCTCTGGGCGCTGATCTGGTAGGTCGCCACCAGCTCGCGGATCAGCTCGTGCCGGGCGGTGCGCTCGTCGGTGGCCATGACCACCCCTAGGCCCGCCCGAGGAGGGTCAGCAGCAACGCCTTCTGGGCGTGCAGGCGGTTCTCCGCCTGGGTGAACACGACGGAGGCGTCGCCCTCGAGGACCTCCTCGGTGATCTCCTCGCCGCGGTGGGCGGGGAGGCAGTGCATGACGATCGCGTCGGGGCGGGCGAGGTCGAGCGAGGCCGTGTTCAGCTGGTACCCGGCGAAGACGGCGGCGCGCTCGGCGGCCTCGGCCTCCTGGCCCATCGACGCCCACACGTCGGTGTAGAGGACGTCGGCGTCCTCGACCGCCTGGACCGGGTCGGTGGTGATGGTGATGCGGCCGTCGGAGGGATCGGCCAGCTCGATCGCCTCGTCGACGACCTGGGCGTCTGGGGCGTAGCCCGGCGGGGTGGCGACCGCGACGTGCATGCCCATCATCGCGCCGGCCTTGAGCAGCGAGTGGGCGACGTTGTTGCCGTCGCCGACGTAGGCGAGCTTGAGGCCGGACAGCCCGCCCTTGTACTCACGGATCGTCTGGAGGTCGGCGACGGCCTGGCAGGGGTGGGCGAGGTCGCTGAGCGCGTTGACGACCGGGACGCTGCCGGCCTCCGCGAGGGTCTCCAACCGGTCCTGGCCGAAGGTGCGCAGCACGATCGCGTGGACGTAGCGCGACAGGACCTTGGCGGTGTCGGCGACGGTCTCGCCACGGCCGAGCTGCAGCTGGTCGCGGTTCAGCACGAGCGGGTGGCCGCCGAGCTCGCGGACGCCCACCTCGAAGCTGACCCTCGTCCGCGTCGAGGACTTCTCGAAGATCAGCGCGATCGAGTGGCCCGCCAGCGCGGTGCCGAAATCCGACACCGGACCGCGACCCGGGCGGGGCCGCTGGGCCTTGAGGTCGTCGGCCAGGTCGAGGACGGCGAGCAGCTCGTCGGGCTGCAGGTCGTCGACGGTCAGGAAGTGGCGGATGGGGGTGGTGGACGACAGGGGCGTGGACATGGCTTCAGGTCCCCACGATCTGGGTGATGCGGCGGATGAGGTGGTCGGGGTCGAACGGCTTGTCGAAGACGTTCTCGTCGCCGAGGCGCCGGCGGGCTTCGGCAGCGGCCTCGGGCTTGCCGGTGACGACGACGACCGGGATGTCGTCGTGCTGGGCGGCGAGCTCGTCGAGGACCCGCATGCCGCTCACGTCCGGCATCATGATGTCGAGCACGACGGCGGCGGGGCGGGCGAAGGACAGCTTGAGGAGCCCCTCCAGCCCGTCGCGGGCGGTGGTGACGGCGACGCCGGAGTCGGTGAGCAGCATCTCCACCAGGGCGCGGACGGAGTCGTCGTCCTCGACGACCAGCACGGTCGGGCGGTCATCGGCCATCGGTCTCGGCGGGTGCGGCGCCGGTCGGGCTGGCACCGGTCGGGCTGGCACCGGTCGGGCTGGCGACGTCGGCGACCGCGGCGCGCAGCCGGCTGAGGGCCTCGTCGACCTCGTCGGGGGTGACGTTGAGCGGCGGGGCCAGGCGGACGGCGTCGGGTGCGACGGCGTTGACGACCAGGTGGTGGCGCAGGGCGGCGTCGGCCACCGCGGGCGCGAAGTCGCCGGAGAGCGTCATGGCGCGCAGCAGGCCGCGGCCCCGCTGACCGGTGACCAGCGGGCTGTCGGCGGCGAGCGCCTCCAGGCCGGCCGCCAACCGCGAGCCCATGGCCCGGGTGTGGGCCAGCAGGCCGTCGGACTCGATCGTGTCGAGGACGGCGTTCGCGGCGGCGCACACGACCGGCCCGCCGCCGAAGGTGGTGGCGTGGTCCCCGAGCTGGAACGCCTTGGCCGCGACGCCCCGGGCGACGATCGCGCCGATCGGCAGGCCGTTGGCGAGGCCCTTGGCGAGGCAGACGACGTCGGGCTCGACGGTGGTGGTCTGCCAGCCGTACCACTCCCCCAGGCGGCCGACGCCGGTCTGGACCTCGTCGACGACCAGCAGCGCGTCGTGGTCGTCGCAGGCCGCCCTGGCGGCGGCGAGGACCTCCTCGGACAGGGGGCGGACCCCTCCCTCGCCCTGGACGACCTCGAGCCACACCGCGCAGGTGCGGTCGTCGACCGCCGCGGCGATGGCGTCGGGGTCGTCGGCGGGCACGTGGGTGGCCCAGGTGCCGAGCGGCTCGAACGGGGCGTGCTTGGCCGGGTTGCCGGTCAGCTTCAGCGCGCCCATGAGCCGGCCGTGGAAGCCCTTGTCCAGGGCGACGACGTGGACCTTCTGGGGGTCGGCGTGCTTGCCGTGGCGGCGGGCCAGCTTGAGGGCCGCCTCGTTGGCCTCGGCGCCGGAGTTGCAGAAGAACGCCCGTCCGTCATCCCAGCCGAGGGTGCGGCGCAGCCGGTCGGCGAGCTCGAGCACCGGTCGGGTGCCGAACAGGTTGGAGGTGTGGGTCAGCCGTGCTGCCTGGTCGGCCACGGCCTGGGTGACGACCGGGTGGGCGTGGCCGAGCCCCGTGACGGCCAGCCCGCAGAGGAAGTCGAGGTAGCGGCCGCCGTCGGTGGCGGTCAGCCACGACCCGGCGCCGCTGGTGAAGGTGACCGGCCGTGGGCCGTAGGTGGGCAGGAGGACGTCGTCCTCGGTGAGCTGGTCCTCGATCATGCGAGCTCCATCCGGTCGGTGTCCTCCGCGGCGGTGCCGGCGGTCACCATCGTGCCGACGCCCGAGTCGGTGAAGATCTCGAGCAGCAGGGCGTGCTCGATCCGGCCGTCGAGCAGGTGGGCCTGCGGGACGCCGCCGCGCAGCGCACCGATGATGCTGGCGATCTTCGGGATCATGCCGGTCACGAGCTCGCCGCCGTCGACCATCTGGGCCAGCCGGTCGATGCCGACCTCGCTGAGGAGGGTCGAATCCGGCGTGCCGAAGTGCTCGTACAGGCCGGCGACGTTGGTCAGGTAGATCAGCTTGTCGGCGCGGAGGGCGACGGCGACCGCGCCGGCGACGGTGTCGGCGTTGACGTTGACCACCCGACCCTCCGCGGTCGCGCACAGCGTCGCCATGACCGGCACCCGACCCGAGTCGAGCAGCTGGTGGAGGTACGTGGGGTCGACGGACTCGACCTCGCCGACCAGCCCGAGGCGGGGGTCGTGCTGGCGGGCCAGGACCAGGTTCGAGTCGGTGCCAGCGACCCCGACCGCCGGCGTGCCCGCCTCGGAGATCATCCGGACCAGCATCGGGTTCACCTGGCCGAGCAGTGCCATCTGGACCGCCTGCAGGGTCGCCTCGTCGGTGACGCGCTTGCCGTCGACGAATCGGGTCTCGAGCCCGAGCCGCTCGGACAGCGCGCTGATCTGCGGGCCGCCGCCGTGCACCACGACCACCCGGACGCCGACCGAGCGGAGCAGGGCCACGTCGGCGGCGAAGGAGGGGTCCTCCCCCGGGTGCTCGACCGTCGCATCGCCGTCGGACAGCGCGTTGCCGCCGTACTTGACCACGACGGTCCGCCCGGCCCAGCGGGTCATCCACGGCAGCGCCTCCTGGAGGATCCGCGCCTTGCCCTGCGCCTCGAGCGCACGGCCGGTCATCACCAGCCCACCGCTCACGTCGTGTACTCCGCGTTGATCGTGATGTACCCGTGGGTCAGGTCGCAGGTGAGGAAGGTCGCCTCGGCGTCGCCGAGCCCGAGGTCGATGGTCACCTGGACCTCGTCGGCGGCCATCACCGCCTCGGCCGCCGCCCGGTCGAACGGCGCGGCCATCCCGCCGGTGCAGACGGTGACGTCGCCGACGGCGATGTCGACAGAGCCGGGGTCGATCAGGACCGGCGAGGCGCCGACCGCGGCGATGATGCGGCCCCAGTTGGGGTCGCCGCCGGCGACGGCGGTCTTCACCAGGTCGTCGGTGCCGACCTGCCGGGCGACGGCGAGGGCGTCGTCCTCGGCCAGCGCCCCGCGGACGGTGATGCGGACGAGCCGCTGCGCCCCCTCCCCGTCGCGGACGACCTGGGTGGCGAGGTCGCCGAGCACGGCGGTGATCCCCGCCTCGACCGCGTCGGCGTCCGGTGGGGTGACGGCGGTGCCGCTCGCGAGCAGCACGATCGTGTCGTTGGTCGACATGACCCCGTCGACGCTGATCCGGTTGAAGGTCCGGTCCGTCGCCCGCCGGAGGATCGCCGCCGCCTCCTCCCCCTCGAGCGGCGCGTCGGTGGTGACCACGCACAGCATCGTCGCCATCGTGGGGGCGATCATCCCCGAGCCCTTGCACATCCCGCCGACCGTGGCCGAGCCGCCCTCGGCGTCGGTGACGTGGACCGCCGCCTCCTTCGCCACGAGGTCGGTGGTCATGATCGCCTCGGCGGCGTCCGCACCGCCCTCGGGGGCGGCCGCGGCGACGACCTTGGGGATGCCGGCGAGGTAGGCGGGACGGTCGATCGGGACGCCGATGACGCCGGTGGAGCAGATCAGGACCTCATGGGCGTCACAGCCCAGGTGGTGGGCGACGAGGTCGCAGGCCTCCCGGGCGGTCGCGAGCCCCTCGAGGCCGGTGCAGGCGTTGGCGGACCCGGCGTTCAGCAGCACCGCGCGCGCCCGGCCGCCGCTCGCGGCGAGGTGCTCGGCGGTCACGACCACGGGCGCCGCCTTCACCTGGTTGGTGGTCAGGACCGCGGCGGCCGTGACCGGGGTGTCGGTGGCCACGATCGCGAGGTCAGGCCGGCCGCTGGCCTTGAGGCCGGCGGTGACCCCCGCGGCGGTGAACCCCCACGGGGCGGTGACGCCGTCGTCGAGCGGGGCGATCTCGAAGGGGATGGCCATCTAGGGGTACACCGCCATCGTCGGCAGGCCGGCGGTCTCGGGCAGGCCGAGGGCGACGTTGGCGGCCTGCAGCGCCTGTCCGGCGGCGCCCTTGGCGAGGTTGTCGATCGCGCAGCTGGCCGTGACGCGGCCGGTCCGCGGATCGACGGCGACGTTCACGTGGGCGGTGTTGGCCCCGATCGTGTGCGTCGACTGCGGCCAGGTGCCGTGCGGCAGCAGGGTGACGAACGGCTCGGCGGCGTAGCGGTCGGCGTAGGCGGCGCGGACGTCGGCGGCGTCGTCGACCAGGGTGGCGTTCAGGGTGACGACCATGCCGCGGACCTGCGGCACGAGGTGCGGGGTGAAGCTGACGGTGGCCGACGCGCCGGTCAGTCGGCTCCACTGCGCCTCGATCTCGGGCGTGTGGCGGTGCGTCGGCGCCCCGTACGCGCCGGTGTTGCCGAGCGCGTGGCTGACGTGGAGGTCGTCCCGGAGCCCCTTCCCGGCGCCGCTGGTGCCCGACATGCCGACGATCGTGACGCTGTCCGCGTCGACCAGCCCGGCGAGGGGGGCGAGGGCGAGCAGCGCCGCGGTCGGGTAGCACCCCGGCCCGGCGACCAGCCCGGCGCCGACCAGGTCGGCGCGGAAGAGCTCAGGGAGGCCGTAGGGGGCCGGGCTGTCGTCGCGGGCGGTGTGGTCGAGGCCGTACCAGGCCTCGAAGGTGTCGGGGTCCAGCCGGAACGCCCCGGACAGGTCGACGACCGTCGCACCCGCTGCCCTGAGCGGCGGGGCGAGGTCGAGGGACACCGCGTGGGGGGTGGCCAGGAACACCAGCTCGCACCCGGCCAGGGCCTCGGGGGTGGAGGGGACGAGGGTCCCGCTGAGCCCAAGGTGTGGGAACACGTCGGCCAGGTCCTGCCCGGCTGCGGACCCCGCCGCGACGGTCCTGACCGAGAGGGTGGGGTGGCTGGCGAGCAGCCGGAGCAGCTCCGCCCCCCCGTACCCGGATCCCCCTACGATGCCGACGTCCATGCGAGGCAGTCTGCCGGGTCGTGCATGCATATGCAAATGCTATGCGTGGCCAGGTGGGCGGCGCGCCCCCACGTCGGGCTGGGCCTCCGGCCGGGCTCAGGAGGTCGGGATGCCGACCACCGTCGCGCGGCTGTCGTCAGCGCGGACCACGTCGACGATCACCCGGTCGGCGGTGACGGCGGTCCACCGCAGCTCGGTGGCATCGGGATCGATCTCCTCGAGGCCGATCACGTCCCAGGCCACGCCGTCGGGGCTGAACAGCACCGAGGTGTCGACCGCGGGATCGGCGCCCTCGCGCTCCACCGCGTAGGTGGCGAGGGCGACGCCGAGGGGTCCGATCCCGACCGAGCCGACCCCGAGCTGGCGGCCAGGTGCCACCTCGACGAGGTCGGCGACCGACGTCGACGTCCAGGTGACCCCGCCGTCGTGGCTCGCCAGCACGGTCGCGTTCGTCTCCGCCTCGGTCCAGGTGTGGCCCACCGCGACCACGGCGTCGCCGACGGTCTGGACGACCTCGACGTAGCTGAGGTCCGCGACCGGGTCGGGGTCCACGCTCCAGGCGACGCCGTCCGTCGACCGGGCGACGCGGACCGGGGACGTCGGACCCTCGGTCGGTCCGACCTGCACCAGCGCGACGATCCCGTCCGCCGTGGCGGCCATCCCGCGGACGCTCCCCTCGACGGGGATGTCGGCTGCGGTCCACCCCTCGTCACCGTTGGCGGTGAGCACCCGGCGGGTGACGAGGTCGGCGGGACCGGTCAGGCCGACCTCGGACCAGGGGATGGTGCGGACGACCTCCTCGGTCGCCTCGACGGGCACGTCGACGGCGGGCGCCGGCGCAGCCGATGGCGCGGGCGTGGCGTCGGCCGCGGGGACGCCGGCCGGTTCGGGCGCGGCCTCGCGGCGGTCGACGGGGATCCGCCGGACCTCGAGGCCCGCGTCGGTGGCGTCGACGTAGGCGATGTCCTCATCGGCCGGGTCGACCAGACCGTCGGCCTCGACGAACCACTGCGTGGACACCGCGGCGACGGTGGTCTCGCCGGCGCGGACCACGTCGAGCTGGTGGCCACCGGAGGACAGCTGGATCCCCTCGGCGACGTCCGGGCGGATGTCCGCCTCGGCCGGGAGCGGCTCGGTCTGCCAGGTCGTGCCGCCATCGACGGACGAGGCGAGCACGACCCCCCCGGGGGCGGTGGACAGGCCGTAGAGCAGGCCGTCGCCGCCGACCTCGAAGGTGGCGAGCGGCGGGGCGCCGTCGGCGTCGACCTGCTCCCAGGTGGTGCCGTCGGTCGACCGGTAGATGGCCTGGGCGGGCGGTTCGGGCCCGTCCCAGGTGGTGCCGGGAGCGGTGGACAGCGCGTAGAGGACCCCGTCGGCGTCCTGGACGATCGTCGGCGCGCTGGTCAGGGAGTGCGGGCCGTCGGTCCACGTCAGGTCGACGTCCGCGGCCTGCGGGGCGCCCGCGCCGGCGGCGAGCTGGACCTCGGGGTCCCGGGTGACCCAGGTGGTCGCGGCGAGGCCGCCGGCCACGACGGCCAGCGCCGCGATGCCGGCGGTGACGCGCTGCTGGCGTCGGGCTCGGTGGTGGGCGGTCTCACGAGCCGCGTCGGCGCCGGGGACGTCGAGGTGGACGCCGGCGGCGGTGCGCTGCAGGGCGCTGCGGACCCGTGCGGCGGTCTCGGGGTGGTCGGGGAGGTCGGTGCGGGTCATCGGGGGTCCTCCAGGGATCGTTCGAGGGTCGCGAGGGCGCGGTGGAGCCGGCTCTTGACGGTGCCGGGCTTGAGGTCGAGGGCGGCGGCGGTGTCCTCGACGGACCAGTCGAGGAGCAGGCGGCACACGACGACGGCGCGGAGCTTGACGTCGAGGCGGCGGAGTGCGGCCATGACGGAGGGGTCGGCGATCTCGGCGTCCTCGACGGGGATCGCCGGAGGCGTGCCGAACGACAGGCGGCGGATCAGCTTGCGGCGCAGCGACAGCGCCCAGTTGAGGCCGACGCGGTAGGCCCAGCCGCCGGGGTTGTCGTAGCCGCTGACGGTGTCCCAGCGCTGGTAGGCCCGGACCATCGCCTCGTCGGCGGCCTCGACGCCGAGGTCGGCGTCGGCGAGGGTGAGCACGAGGGCGCGGGCGACGCCGTCGTAGGCGTCGGCGTAGAAGGTGGTGAAGTCGCGGACCGCGGTGCCCGCCTCGCGGACGGCGGCACGGCCGGGGTCGTGGGGGTGGGCCGCCAGGGCGTGGACCGGCAGGCGCAACCCGGTGGCGGGGGTCGGTGGGGCGTTGGTCATCACCCCGTGCACGCACGAGCCACCCGCGGGGTTCCGTCGATCTCGGGACGGCTCGTCCACGGCGGTCATGACCCGTCCGCTGCGTCGAGGTCCAGGGCGAGCAGCGCGCGGAGGGCTGCGATCCCGTCGGCGTCGGGGTCGATGGCCGCGGCGGCGTCCGCAGCGCGGGAGGCCTGGTCGTGCTCGCCGGCGTAGGCGAGGACCGTGCCCAGCCGGACGTGGGCTGCGGGATCGGTCGGGTCGGCCGCCACCTCGGTCCGGGCGGTGGTCACGGCGGCGGTCAGGTCGCCCGGCAGGCCGGATCGCCGGGCCCGCTCGAGGAGGAGGTCGGCGCGCTCTGCGCGCAGGGCGGGGTCGCGAGGGCTCAACTCCAGACCGGCGTCGATGCGATCGAGGGCGGCGTCCACGTCGACGATCCGGCCCCCGCGTGCCGCGATCCGCGCTGCGGCGAAGCGCAGGCGGATGTCGTCGGGCCGCAGTCGGACCGCGGCGTCGGCCACCGCGAGCGCCCGCCCGGTCGTGGGCGGGACCGCGAGGTCGGCTGCCCTCGCCATCCGGTGGTCGGCGACGACGCCGAGGGTGCCCGCGGCGACCACGGCGACCAGAAGCGCCAGGGCGGGCAGCCGGAGGGCCGCGGCGCGCAGACCGACCGTCGGCGGGGTCTCGTGGCCGGTCAGGTCGCGGGCGGTCAGGTCGCGGGCGGTCAGGAGCCCGACGAGGACCCAGTGGACCGGATCCACCTCGGCCAGCGGGAAGAGCGCCTGCTGCTGGACGACGTACGCCACGACGGCGACGGCGATACCCGCCGTCCGGGTGTCGAGGTCGGACCGGGCGCGCCAGGCGAGGCGCAGGGCCAGCGCGGTCAGGACCAGGTGGGCGGCGCCGGCGGGGAGCCCCCCGGCGACGGTGACGTCCAGCAGGCCGTTGTGGGCGCGGTCGGTGATGACGTCGCGGCCGTAGGTGGCCGCGTAGCCCACGTCGACGGCGGCGGGGAAGGCGATGCGGTACCCCTCGGGCCCCACGCCGGTCCAGGGGTGGTCCGCGACGACGCGTGCGGCCACGGCCCACTCCGCGAGGCGGCCCCCCGCCGTCCCGCCGTCCTCGAGGTCGAACGCCGCGACGACCCTCGCCCCGATGGGCGTCAGGAGCACGACCGCGCCCGCCACGACCCCGACCGCGACCGCGACGAGAGGGCGGGATCGCACGCGGTCGGCTGCCGGCCGGGCGACCAGCGCGCTCGCCACGAGCAGCCCGATCCAGGCGCCGCGGGTCTGGGTGGCCAGCGTCGTGATCACCAGCCCGACGGTGACGACGGCAGCGCCACCCCTCCACGGAGGTGGGTCGTCACGGGCCAGGGCAACCCCGACCGCGACGGGCAGGAGGAGGGTGCACATCGCCGCGAGGTGCGCCGGCTGGCCGTAGGTGCCGCCGATCCTGCCGGTGACCCCGTCATCGGGGAGCCAGCCGAGGGCGTCGGCACCGGCCCCGAGGACGAGCAGCCCGCCGGCGACGACCAGTCCCCGCAGGACGGTGCGGCGGTGCGGCCACAGCGTCGTGCCAACCACCCAGGCCGCGGCCAGGCCCAACCAGGCGAGCCAGCCCATCCGGCGGTCGGGGGTCCCGATCCACGCGTGGAGGGGGTCCAGGCCGGTCGCCGCGGAGACACCCAGCGCGGCCAGCAGCACCAGCCAGGCCGTGGCCATGCCGCGCGGCAGGTGGAGGGTCCCCCGGGTCAGGGCGACGGCGGTCAGCAACGCCGTGGTCGTGCTGGCCCAGCGGAGCGGCCCGTGCGGCACGAACCCCCACGGGTCCACGGCCACGACGCTCAGCACCGCGAGCGCGACGACCGCGAGCGCGACCGGTCGCCCGGCGTCCGCGGAGACCGGCGCGAGCCCCGTGCGCTCCTCGACGAGTGTGGCCACCTGCGGGTACACGCTACGACTCGACCGGAGGTTCCCCGACCGCGGATGGATTCGACATCTCTGGGGGGTGGGGTCGGGCCACCGTGGATGGATTCGACACCGTCGTGCCTCCACCCCTCGCAGAGATGAGGTCCCACGTGGCTTGAGTGACCCGGAGGGGGTGGAGGGGTGGGTGTGCCCGCGTCTCGGTGTCGAATCCATCCCGTGGAGGTCGGCCACGGTGTCGAATCCATCCCCGTGGCGGGCCGCCCTCTACGCTCCGGCGCAGATGGCCGACGGTCCGCACCGCTCTCCCGTCGACCGGCTGGTCGGGCCGGTCCGCGACGCGATCCTCGACCAGATCGACCCCGACGACATCCTCGCCCGGGTCGACCCGAACGCGGTGCTCGACCGCGTCGACCCCAACGCCCTGCTCGACCGGGTGGATCCGGACGCGCTGCTGGACCGCGTCGATCCCGACCGGCTGCTTGAGCGGGTCGACGTCAACCGGCTGCTCGACCGGGTCGATGTGGACCGGCTGCTGGACCGCGTCGACGTCGACCGGCTCATGGACCGGGTCGATGTGGACCGGGTGGTCCGACGGGTGGACGTGGACCGGATCGTCGCGGCCTCGACCGGCGGGATGCTGGCGCGGCTGGTCGACATCGCCCGCCGCCAGGTCGTCGGCCTGGACACGATCCTGGTCCGCACCGTCCTCCGGCTCCGCGGGATCGACCTGACCACGATCCCGGACGGCCCGCCGGCCCTGGTCGAGGACGGTGGCGAGCGCGGCCGCTACGAGGTGACCGGCCGCTACGCCGGGCCGGTCAGCCGGCTGCTCGCGAACGGCGCGGACGTGGCCGCCGCGTTCGGGCTGTTCACCGCGCTGTCCGCGGGCGCGGGCTACCTGGCCTCGCTGCTGCTCGGGATCGAGTTCGACCCGCAGGGCGTGTCGGGCAGCTGGGGCACCGCGGCGCTCGTGGTGGTCCTGTTCGCCTACAGCTGGCTGTCGGTGGCCGTGGCGGGGCGCACGCCGGCGATGGCCGTCCTCGGGTTGCGGGTGGTCTCGCGGCAGGGGCGTCCCCTGTCCACGACGCGCGCGGCGATCCGGACCCTGGTCCTGCCCCTCAGCGCGCTGGCGTTCGGGCTCGGGTTCCTCGGCCTGCTCCTCAGCCGCGAGCGGCTGGGCTGGCACGACCTCGCCGCCGGCTCCACGGTCGTCTACGACTGGGGCGACCGGCCGGCGAGCCTGCCCACCCCGCTGGGCGACTGGCTGGAGCGCCATGCCCACGACGACACACCGGCCCATGACACATCGGCCCACGACACCCCGGCCCACGACCCACCGGGAGACGAGCCGGGCGTCTGACCCTCCGCTGCGCGTCCCCCTCCCCTGGCTATCGTCCCGCGCATGCGGTCACGCGTCGACATCGTCTCCGAGCGGCTGGTGCAGGCCCTGGCACGGGCCCCCGAGGCGCACAGCCCGCTGGCGGACGCCCAGCCGATCACCGGATCGCTCACCGCCGCCGGGGCGCGCGACCTGCTGGCCGACATGCTCACCTCGCGGTCCCTCGACGTGGCGGCGCGGCGGCTGAAGGCGACCGGGCACTCCTACTACACGATCTCCTCGGCGGGCCACGAGGTGAACGCGGTGGTCGGTGCGCTGACCCGGCCGACCGACCCGGCGTTCCTGCACTACCGCTCCGGCGGGTTCGTCATGGCCCGCAGCCGCCAGGTCCCCGGCACCGACGCGGTCGGCGACACCGTCCGGTCCTTCACCGCCGCCGCCGACGACCCGATCGCCCAGGGCCGCCACAAGGTCTGGGGCTCGGTGCCGCTGTGGATCCCGCCGCAGACCTCCACGATCGCGAGCCACCTGCCCAAAGCGGTCGGCACCGCCGTCGCGATCGAACGGGCCCGGCGGCTCGGGTACGTCCTCGACGTCCCCGAGGACGCCATCGTCGTGTGCAGCTTCGGGGACGCCTCCGCCAACCACGCCTCGGCGCTGGCCGGCATCAACGCCGCACGGTACGCCCAACGGCGCGGGGCCCGCGCGCCGGTGCTGTTCGTCTGCGAGGACAACGGGCTCGGCATCAGCGTCGACACCCCCCGCCGGTGGATCGCCAGCACCTTCGGCGACCTGCCGCACCTGCGCTACGTCCACGCCCGCGGAGAGGTCGACGAGGTGTGGGCCACCGTCGAGGACGCCGTCGCCTGGTGCCGGCGGTCGCGCGCCCCGGTGTTCCTCCACCTCGACACCGTCCGCCTGTGGGGCCACGCCGGCTCCGACGTCGAGTCGACCTACCGCACGGCCGAGGCGATCCGCGCCGACGAGGACCGCGACCCCCTCGCCCAGGCCGGCCGGCGCCTGGTCGCCCTCGGCGCCCTCAGCGCCGTCGACGCGGCGATGCTCGTCGCCGAGGTCGACGAGCACGTCCAGTCGACCGCGGACCGGTTGGCGGGCGGGGCCACCCTCACCGACCGCGCGACGGTGGTGGCGCCGCTCGCACCGCACTCACCGGACGAGGTGGCCGTGGACGCACGTGGCGCCCTCGACCCGGCGGCCCGTGCGGCCGTGTGGGAGGGGGCGCTGCCCGAGGACGCGAACGCCCCGCCCCGGCGCACCATGGCGGCGCACATCAACGCGGCCCTGCACGACGAGCTTGCCCGCCGACCCGAGGCGCTGGTCTTCGGCGAGGACGTCGGGCGCAAGGGCGGCGTCTACCACGTGACCGCGGGGCTCCAGGCCCGGTTCGGGCTGGACCGGGTCTTCGACACGCTCCTCGACGAGACCACCATCCTGGGCATGGCCCAGGGCGCCGGCCTGCTCGGGTTCCTCCCGATCCCCGAGATCCAGTACCTCGCCTACGTCCACAACGCCCTCGACCAGGTCCGTGGCGAGGCGGCGTCGCTGTCGTTCTTCTCCGCCGGCCAGTTCACCAACCCGATGGTGATCCGCATCGCCGGCCTGGCCTACCAGAAGGGGTTCGGCGGCCACTTCCACAACGACAACGCGATCGGCGCGCTGCGGGACATCCCGGGCCTCGCGATCGCCTGCCCGTCGCGCGGCGACGATGCCGCCCGGATGTTGCGGACCGCCGTGGCGATGGCGGCCGTCGACGGTCGGGTCGTGGCGTTCCTCGAGCCGATCGCGCTGTACCACGAGAAGGACCTGCACGCCGAGGGGGACGGCCGCTGGCTCTTCGGCTACCCGCCCCCGGGCGCCGATCCGCTGCTGCCCGGCGAGGTCGGGGTCTACCCGGCGGCGGAGGGCGCGGAGCCCGCGCTCACGATCGCGACGTACGGCAACGGGGTCCGGATGTCGCTGCAGGCGGCCCGGCGTCTGGCTGCCCTGGACGTCCACACCGAGGTCGTCGACCTGCGCTGGCTGAACCCGCTGCCCGTCGAGGCGGTGGCAGAGCGGGCGGCCGCGACCGGACGGGTGCTGGTGGTGGACGAGTGCCGCGCGACCGGCGGGGGCATCGCCGATGCGCTGGTCGCCGGGCTGGTGGAGGGCGGGGCGGACGCCGTGATCCGGACGGTCCGCGCCGCCGACTCCTACGTGCCCCTCGGTCCGGCGGCCGACACGGTCCTGGTCGGCGTCGACGAGATCGTGACCGCCGGGATCACCGTCAGCCGCCGCCGGGGGTAGGTCGGGATCGGCTGCGGGTCAGGCCGCGAACGGCATCGGCGAGTCGGCGGCGAACAGCAGCAGGTGGACGGCCATGGCGACCTGCGCGGTCCAGTCCATCTCGCCGGTGGCGGCGACCGCGCCGGCCACCTCGGCCCGGCGGCCGTCGTCAGGGGTGATCTCGAGGACCTCGCACGCGGCGTCGACCGGGGAGACGTCCTCGTCCAGGTGCTGCCAGGCCGCGCTCAGGGCCAGCTGGCTCGCGAGGTGGACGGTGTCGATCGTGGTGGTCATGTGGAGGTTCTTGCCCGCCGCACCACCCCGCCAACCATGACCCGAGGTGTCCGGTCGACCGTGGGACCTCACGTCCGGCCCCCCTCCCCACGCCGTTGCACGGATCGACCACGAACCCGCTGCGGAGAGCGGTCCGGCGTGGTCGATCCGTGCGGTCCCGTCACCGTCGGCGCGGGTTCTGGGATCTCGGGCGCGCGCAGTGCGGACGAGCGGTGGTCGATCCGTGCACCGCGAGCCCTCCGGCCGGTTGGCCGGCGCGGGTGGCGGTTAGGCTCCGGCCATGGGATCTGTGATCGGTGTGGACCTGGGCGGCACCAAGATCTTGGTGGCCGCCGTCGACGAGACCGGCAGCGCGACCGAGCACATCAAGCACGCGACACCGACGGAGGGGCCGGAGGCGGTCGTCGAGCTGATCGTCGAGTCGGTCCTCGAGCTCGACCCGGAGCCGGCGGCGATCGGCCTCGGCGTGCCCGGTCCGGTGATCGACGGGATCGTGCTGGAGGCCCCGAACCTGGTCGGGTGGGGGCGTGACGTCCCGTTGGCGGACATGATCTCCCCCCGGATCGGCGGGGCCCCGGTCGTGGTGGGCAACGACGCGAACCTCGGCACGCTCGGCGAGGCCCGCCACGGTGCGGGGCAGGGCAGCACGGACGTGCTGGGCTGCTGGCTCGGCACGGGCGTCGGCGGTGGGCTGGTCCTCGACGGGCGCATGCACCAGGGCGTGCACGGCGTGGCCGGCGAGCTCGGGCACGTGCCGGTCGCCAAGGCCAACCCCCGGCGCTGCGCCTGCGGGCGGTGGGGCTGCCTGGAGGCCTACGCCGGCCGTGCGGGCATGGAGTCCGCGATCGACCGGTTCCGCGCCGAGGGCCGGTTGACCCGGATCCCGGAGATCATGGCGGAGAAGGGCAAGGACCGCATCACGTCGAGCGTCTGGAAGGCCGCCTGGAAGGACCGTGACGAGGTCGCGGTCGTCATCATCGAGGAGGCCGTCGCCGCCCTCAGCGTGGCCCTCGGCGGGGCGCTCAACATCCTCGACGTCGACACCGTGGTCTTCGGCGGCGGGCTGACCGAGAAGTTCGGGCAGGACCACGTCGACTGGATCGCCGAGGCGACCAGGCCACGGCTCATGGCGCCCGACGTCGAGCGTCGCTGGGTCGTGGCGACCCTGGGCGACGACGCCGGCGTAGTCGGCGCGGCCGAGCTGGCCCGCTCAGTGACCCTGGCGGTCTGAGCAACCCTGGCCGTCTGAGAACCTGGCCGTCTGAGCACGCGGGAGCCGTGGCCCCTCAACCCTCGAAGGGCGGCAGGCCCATCCGGGCGCGGACCTGCGGGCGGCGCAGGGGCGGCACGGTCTGCGGCGGTTGCCGTCGGTCGGGCAGGTCGGCCAGCAGGGCGCTGGTGACCTCGGCGACCTGCGCGACGGCGGCCTCGTAGCCGGGCGACACCACGGCGTTCGGCGACCGGATGCCGGTCACCTTGCGGATGTACTGGCGGGCGGCTGCGGTGATCTCGTCCTCGGTCGCCGGGGGCTCGAGGCCCCGCAGCTCGGTGATGTTGCGGCACATGTGCCCAGTCTCCTCCATCACGCCGGGGGACGGCACGCGGGGGGACGGAACGCCGGCGGGTCGGCAGACGTCGGACCGCACATGACCTCCCCCCGCCCCCTGCTGACCGTCCTGATCGCCTCCCTCGCACTGGTGCTCGTCGCCTGCGGCCCCCAGGAGGGCACGGGCGTCGGCGCGGCCCCCCCGCCGGCCACCGAACCCGCGCCGACAAGCGACCCGCCGACCACCCCGGATCCGGACGCACCCGTCTCCTCGGCCCCGGACGCCACGATCTGCGCGCCCGACTCGACCGAGTGCTCGGACACCGCCCCGGACCCCTCCGCGGCCCCGTGCCCCCCGGAGGGGTGCACCGGCGAGGGGCCGGCGGTCACCTACGAACCCGTCGAGATCGTCCCGACCGCCCAGGGGGAGCCGCGCGAGATCCCGTGGGAGTCAGCGGACGTCTCGGCGGACGGCACCGAGGTCACGCTGCGCTGGTGGTCCGGCGTCGCGCCCTGCACCGTGCTCGCCGACGTCCGGGTCGTCGAGACCGACACCACGGTCACGATCACGCTCGTCCAGGCGAGCGAGCACCCGCCGGAGGCCGACGTCTACTGCACCGAGCAGGCGATCGCCACGCAGCACACCATCACCCTCGACGCTCCCCTCGGGGACCGCGAGCTGGTCGACGGGGCCGCCTGACCCCTCCCCCGCCCGGCCCGCGTCAGCTGCGCGCCGGGCCGCCCCGCATCTCCCCGCCCAGCCGCTCGATCGCGGTCGCGATCCGCTCGATCGCGGCGGCCTCCTCCGCGTCGGTGAGCTGGGTCTCCGGGTCGTCGAGGACGAGGCTGAAGGCGAGGGACTTCTTCCCCTCCCCCAGCTGCTCGCCGGCGAAGACGTCGAACAGCTCGATCGCCGTGAGGCGGTCCCCCGCCGCCTCGGCGACGGCCGTGCGCAGTGTCGCGTGGTCGAGGTCGGCGTCGACCAGGGCCGCGACGTCGAAGCGCAGGCTGGGGAGGGACGAGGGGACCGTCGCCGTCGGCAGGGCCGCCCCGCCCGCGACGATGACGTCGAGGCGGAGCTCAGCGGCCACGGTGCGGCGCGGCACCTCGAAGGCGTCGCACACCCGCGGGTGGAGCTCACCGACCACGCCCACGGGCGTCCCCCCGAACGAGACCCGCGCCGCGCGGCCCGGGTGGAACGGCATCTCGGTGGTCCGCTCGACCGACAGGGCGTCCGCGCCGACGGTGTGGCGGATCACCTCGACCGCGCCGAGGACGTCGGCGACGTCGACCTGCCGGGCGGACCGGTCGTGGCGTCGCACCTCGAACGCGCCGCAGGCCACGAGGGCCAGGTGATCCGGCTCGGCGGGCAGCGAGACACCCTCGGTGCCGCTGTCGGCCGCGGGGTGGTCGGCGCTGGGGGGCACGAACACGTGGCCGGTCTCGAACAGCGCCACGTCACCCTGCTGGCGGTTGACGTTCCGGCGGACGGTGGCGAGGAGGCCGGGGAGGAGGGTGGTGCGCAGCACCGACTCCTCCTTGCTGAGGGGGTTGACCAGCTTCACGGTCCGCCGGCGCGGGTCGTCGGGCGAGAGGCCGAGCGCGGCCAGGTCCTCGTCGGCGATGAAGGGGTACAGCAGCGCCTCGGTCCAGCCGGCGCCCGCGAGCGCCCGCCGGATCGCGAGGGCCGCGAGGTCCTCCGGCGACCGGCGCCCTGCGCGGCCCGTCGACGGCACGGTCGGGGTGATCTTGTCGTAGCCGTGCAGCCGGGCGACCTCCTCGGCCAGGTCCGCCTCGATGGTGAGGTCGGGGCGGTACGGCGGCGGCGTCACGGTCCGCTCGGGTCCCTCGCCCTTCACGGTGCACCCGATGCGGCGGAGCAGGTCCGCCTGCGCGTCGGCGTCGACGTCGATGCCGAGCAGCGAGCGGATGCGCTCGCTGCGCAGGGCGATCTTGGGCCGCTGGTCGCGGATGACGTGGTGGTCGTGGCCGCCCACGACGGTGCCGCCGGCCCACTCGACGATCAGGTCGTTGACCCGGGACGCGCCGGCGGGCAGCCACTGGGCGGAAACGGTCCGCTCGAAGCGGGACCGCGCCTCGGTGAACAGCTGGTGGCGGCGGCCGGTCCGCAGCACCTTGACCGGGTCCCAGGCGGCGACCTCGACGTAGAGGTCGGTGGTGAGCGCGTTGATCTCGGTCGCCTCGCCACCCATGATCCCTGCCAGGCCGATGGGTCCGGACGCGTCGGCGATGACGACGTCCTCGCCGTCCAGGGTGCGCGCCACCCCGTCGAGGGTGGTGAGGGTCTCGCCCGGCTCGGCCGGCCGCACGACCAGGTCGCCGGTCAGCAGCGACGTGTCGTAGGCGTGGACCGGGTACCCCGTCTCGAGCATCGCGTAGTTGGTGGCGTCGACGACGTTCGAGATCGGGCGCATCCCGGCCAGCGCCAGCCGCTTCTGCACCAGCGCGGGCGACGGCCGGACCGACACGCCCGCGATGCCGCGGCCGTCCCAGCGCCGGCAGCCCGACCCCTCGTCGATGGTCACGCCGATGCCCGGGTCGCCGTCGGGGTTGCCAGCCAGCTCGGGGATGCGCAGCTCGGCGCCGGTGAGCGCCGACAGGTCGCGGGCGAGCCCCCACAACGACGCGCCGTACCCGCGGTCCGGGGTGAGCTCGATGTCGAGGACGGCCTCGTCGAGGTCCAGCCAGCCGGTCAGGTCCGCGCCGACGGGCGCGTCGGGGCCGAGCAGCCAGATGCCGGTGTGGTCGTCGCCGACGCCGAGCTCCCGGGCGCTCGCCAGCATCCCGTTCGAGGTGACCCCCATCAGCTGCTTGCGGCCGATCTCGAACCCGCCCGGCAGGACCGCCCCGGGCAGTGCGGCGGGGACCCGGTCGCCGACGGTGAAGTTGCGCGCGCCGCAGACGATCTCCCAGACCTGCTCGCCGTCGTCGGCCTGGACCAGCGACAGCTTGTCCGAGCCGGGCACGTCGCCGACCTCGACGACCTCGACGACCCGGACGCCGCGGGTGCCGGCCGTGGGCCGGTGGACGGCGTCGACCTCGAGCCCGCCCAGGGTGAGGGTGTCGGCCAGCCGCTCGGGCGACTGGTCGAGGTCGACGTACTCGTACAGCCACGAGATGGGGACGCGCATCGCGGTGCTCCTCGGATCGGTGGAGGGGTCCGAGCCCGGCCGGGCCGCGGCGTGGCAGGCGCGCGGGGACGGACCCTTCAGTCGGTGGGCTAGAAGCTGGACAGCAGCCGGATGTCGTTGTCGGCGAAGAGCCGCAGGTCCGGCACGCCGTAGCGCACCATCGCGGTCCGCTCGATGCCGATGCCGAACGCGAACCCCTGCACGACCTCGGGGTCGTGGCCGCCGGCCGCGAGCACGTTCGGGTGCACCATGCCGGAGCCCAGCAGCTCGGTCCAGCGCCCGCCGCCGCGGCCGTCGGGGACCCAGGCGTCGAGCTCGGCCGACGGCTCGGTGAACGGGAAGTAGTGGGGGCGGAAGCGCAGCTGCACGTCCTCGCCGACCAGCGCCCGGGCGAAGGCCATCAGCGTCCCGTACAGGTCGGCGAGGGAGAGGTCGGTGTCGAGCGCCAGCCCCTCGATCTGGTGGAAGACCGGCAGGTGGGTCGCGTCCGGCGTGTCCTGGCGGTACACGCGGCCGGGGACCGCCACGTACACCGGCGGCTCGCGGTCGAGCATGGTCCGGATCTGCATCGGGGAGGTCTGGGTCCGGAGCAGCAGGCCGGTCGTGCCGTCATCTCGGCGGGGGGCCTCGTCCAGCCCCTGGACGTAGATCGTGTCCTGCAGGGTGCGGGCCGGGTGGTCCATCGGCGTGTTGAGGGCGTCGAAGTTGAACCAGTCCGACTCGACCTCCGGGCCGGTGACGACCTCGTAGCCGAGCCCGACGAACACGTCGAGGATCGCGTCGAGGGTCTGGCGCAGCGGGTGGAGCGACCCGGTCCGCGGCACGCGGGGCGGCAGGGTGATGTCGATCGACTCGGCCGCCAGGATCTCGGCGTCCCGCTCGAGCTCGAGCTGGGTCCGGCGGGCGTCGAACGCCGCGGCGAACCGGGCGTTCACGTCGTTGACGGCCTGGCCGACGACTCTCCGGTCCTCGTGGTCGAGGCCGCCGAGCTGGCGCTTGATGAGGCTGACCCGGCCCTTCTTGCCCATGAAGGTCTGGCGGACCTCGTCGAGCGCGTCGAGGTCGGGGGCGGCGGCGATGGCGGCCAGCGCCTCGGACCCGAGCGCCTCGAGGGTCTCGGTCAGCGGCTGGGCGGTGTCGTTCACTGCGGCGGTCCGTTCGGAGATCCGTGGGAGGAGGGGGAGGCGACGCTGTCCTGGGTCGTCATCACGCTGGCGCGGAGGGCGTCCATGTCGATGCCGGCGAGCTCGAGGCCGCCCTTCGGGATCGTGAAGGCGAAGGTGGACCCGCGTCCGACGTCGGAGGTGACCCAGATCTCGCCGCCGTGCGCCTCCACGAGGCCCTTGGTGATGTAGAGGCCGAGGCCGGTGCCCTGCCGCTTCTCACCCGGGCGGCGGTAGAACTTCGTGAAGACGGCGTTGCGGACCTCCGGCTCGATGCCCGCCCCGTGATCGCTGACGGTCACGGTGACGACGTCCGCCCCCTCCTCCGCGGCGATCTCGATCGGCCCGTCGGTGTACTTGATCGCGTTCTCGAGGAGGTTGCCGAGGACCTGCTCGAGGCGGTCGGGGTCGGCGTAGAGGTCGGGCACGTCGCCGACGACGACGTCGACCGCGCGACCCTGGCCGATCCCGGCGGCGGTGCGGGTCACCACCCCGTCGATGAGCTGGGGCAGGCGCACCATCTGCCGCTTGAGCTGCAGGCGGCCGGCGTCGATCCGGGACACGGCCAGCAGCTCGCCCAGCAGGCGGGTCACCCGGTCCGCGTCCTCGTTGACCGTCGCCAGCATCTGCTTCTTCTGGTCGTCGCTGAACCGGTCCCACTTCGCGAGGAGCGTCTTCGTGAACCCCTTCACGCTGGTCAGCGGGCTGCGCAGCTCGTGGCTGACGGTGGACACGAGGTCGCTGCGCGCGGTGTCACGTCGCCGGCGCGCCTCGGCGCGCCGCACGGTGAGCAGCAGCCCCCCGGCCAGCGGGCCGGTGGTCAGCCGCGTGCCGTTGACCGCGACCGCCCGGTTCGTGGAGCCGACCTGCAGGTTCAGCTCCTGCTCGGCGAGGCGCCGGATCACCGTCGCGTCGCCGGCCAGGGGCTCGGCGCAGCTCCACCAGTCCGACCCGTCCTCGGTGCGCAGGCGCAGCGTGCGGGGCGCCGGGGCGCCGACGAGCTCGCCGCCGCCGTCGGCGAGCAGCCGCCGCGCCAGGGGGTTGGCGTACGCGATCACCCCGTGGGCGTCCACGGCGACCGCCGGGTCGGGCAGGAGCTCCAGGCCAGCGAGCTCGGCTGGCGGTCGTGGCGATCCCGACGTGGTGGTCATGTCTCCGTGTGAGCCGTGGCGTGCTGCTGCGCGTCGTGCACCGCGTACGCCATGACCGCGACTGCTGCAGCCAGGTTGAGGCTCTCCGCGTGTCCGTGGTGGCCAGGGCGTTCGGGGCGAGCGATTGGGATGTGGACTGACACGCTACATCCCGCGAGCACCGTCGCCGAGAGGCCCGCCGCCTCACCCCCGAAGACGAGCGCGGTCGGGACCGACAGGTCCACCTCCGCGAGGGGGACCGAGGCCCGCACGTCGGCAGCCAGGACCTGCAGGCCGGCCGCAGCGAGGTCGGCCAGGGCCTCCGGCGCGGCGCCGGTGACGATCGGCAGGTGGAAGACCGACCCCGTCGACGCTCGGACGGCCTTCGGGTTGTACGGGTCGACGCTGCCGGCGAGGAACACGACCGCGTCGGCGCCCGCCGCGTCCGCGGTGCGGATGATCGTGCCGGCGTTGCCCGGATCGCTGACCCCGTCGAGCACGACCAGGAAGCGGGCGGTGGGGAGGACGTCGACCAGCGCGACGTCGCGGATCGGCGCGACGCCGACCAGGCCCTGGGGCGTGACGGTGTCGGCGAGGACCCGCAGCACCTCGGGGGTGACGGCCCGGACCTCCGCCCCCGCCCCGGCGGCCTGGCGCAGCAGCTCGGCATGGTCGTCGAGGGCTTGCGGGGTGGCGAAGACCTCGATGAGCTGGCCCAGCGCCTCGCTGACCGCCTGCGGCCCCTCGACCAGGAAGGCGCGCTCGTCACGCCGGCCCTTCCGCGCCGCGAGCTTCGCGGCGGCCTTGACGGCGGGGTTCGCCGTCGAGGTGATGACCGGCGCGGTCGTGAGCTGGTGCGCCAGGCTCATGTCGCCCTTCCTCCCCCTCGGGGGTGCCGGACGTGCTAGAGCGCGGCCTTCGCGGCCGTGACCAGCGCGGCGAACGCCTTCGGGTCGTTGACGGCCAGCTCGGCCAGGACCTTGCGGTCGAGCTCGATCTCGGCCTGCTTCAGGCCGTGCATGAACCGGCTGTAGCTCATGCCCTCCTGCCGTGCCGCCGCGTTGATGCGGGTGATCCAGAGCTTGCGGAAGTCCCGCTTCTTGGCCCGGCGGTCCCGGGTCGCGTACCGGTCGGCGTGCAGGATCGTCTCGTTGGCGATCCGGTAGCGGCGGCTGCGGGCTCCGCGGAACCCCTTCGCCCGGTTCAGGACGGTGCGGCGCTGCTTGCGGCCGTGGACGCCGCGCTTGACGCGTGCCATGTCTCAGCTTCTCCTCAGGTGTGGTGGGCGGGGCCACGTCGCGGGCCCCGTCGGACTGCGACCTAGCGGCCCAGCATCCGCTTGATGGTCTTGGCCTCGGCGGTGTTCTGGAGCGGCTCGTCGCGGCGCAGGCGCAGCTTGCGGCGCTGCGGCTTGTGCTCGGCCAGGTGGTTGCGGTTCTGGCGGCGGTGCATGACCTTGCCGTTGCGGGTCACGCGGAAGCGGTCCTTGGTGCCCGAGTGGGTCTTCTGCTTCGGCATGGCGGGGCCTTCCGGTCGGTGGTCTGCTCGGCCGCCCGGAACAGCGACGGCCGCTGCGGGAGCAGCGGCCGTGCGACACATCCGTGACCGACCCCGGGGAGGGGTGGTCGGAGGAGGTGATGGACCTGCGCGAGGACGTGACCTGGCAGGTGGGGCGCCGCGCCCACTTGGTCTGGACCGACAAGGGTAGGTCCGGCGCCCACCGTTGTCCACCGGGGGTGGGGGGCGGCTCGGCCCCGCTACCCGTCCCGGCCGGGGATCCAGAGCTTGTCGGTCTGCTTGGGTTGGCCACCCGGTGCCGGCCCACCCGGTGCCGGCCCGCTGGACGCCTGCCCACCTGACGCCTGTCCGGGTGGGGGCGTCGATGTCCCCTCCCCCTCGGCGGGCTGCTCGCCGCCGGACGCCTGCTGGCGCTCGAGCTGGACCTGGGCCATCTGCAGCTGGCTGACGGCGGTCTTGAGCTGCTCGACGCCCGACCCCAGGTGGGGTTCGGCCGCGCCGACCATCGCCGCCAGCGCGTCGATCAGGAGGCGGGCGTCGCCGCGGCCGAGCTTGGCCTCGGCCCCCGAGGCCAGCATGCCGACGCACTGCATCAGCAGGTCGCCTGCCGGGGCCTCGCGGAGCTGGGCGTAGTACGCCTCGATCTCCTCCTGGGTGGGCTGTCCCTGTGCGGATGGATCGCTCATCGCCACCGGATGCTATCGGGCCTCAGGCCAGCCCGACCGCCGACAGGTACGCGTCGGCGATCTGCGAGCCGAACAGCAGCGCCAGCAGCGCCCCGATGCTGAGGAACGGGCCGAACGGGATCATGTCCTTGCGCCCGCGGAGCCGGGTGACGATGAGGCCGATCGAGATGACCGACCCGATCAGGAACGCCCCGAAGATCCCGATCACGACGGCGCCGAGCCCGACGTAGCCGAGGCCCAGCCCGAGGAACGCCGCGTACTTGACGTCGCCCATGCCCATCCCGCGCGGGTTGATCAGCGCGAGCACCAGCAGGAACGCGAACGCCCCCGCCCCGCCGATGAGCACGTCGACGATCCGGCCCGGCTCGCCGTTCGCCAGCGCCGCGACCACCAGCAGGACCGCCAGGGCCGGCGTCAGCGGGTAGGTCAGGGCGTTCGGGATCCGGCGGGTCTCGTAGTCGATGACGGTGACGACCAGGAGCATCCACACGAACAGGCCCATGGCGGGCAGTGCCCACCAGTCCGGCGGGTCCGCCGACGCGAGCCACCACGCCGTCCCGGCGAACAGGGCCCCGCAGACCAGCTCGACCACCGGGTACCTAGGGCTGATCGGCGCACCGCAGTCGCGGCAACGACCCCGTAGCAGCAGCCAGGACACGACGGGGATGTTGTCGCGCGGCCGGATCTCGGTCCCGCACCGCGGGCAGGCGGAGGGCGGCCGGGCGACGCTGCGCCCCTCGGGGACCCGGTGGATCACGACGTTGGCGAAGGACCCGAACGCGAGTCCGAGCACCCCGGCGAGCAGCGCGACCAGTCCTGCCATCGCGGGCCATCATGCCTGGTGCGCGCGGCGCGGCGGCCGATCGTCCACAGGCGCACCGCGCGGGTACAACTGTCCGCCATGGCCACCCACGGACGCCCCGACCCACGTCCCGCGCGATCCCGCCGCCGCGTCACCACGCCCGGCCGCGCCGCCGCGGGCATCGGGGCGCTGGCCGGCGTCGGCGGCGTCGTCCGCTGGGCCGCGCCTGCCAGCCCGCTGCCCCCGCCGACCGGTCCGCACCCCGTGGGCACGACGATCGTCGAGCTGGAGGGGCCGCGGACCCTGCCGGTCCAGGTCTGGTACCCCGCGCGGGCTGCGAACGGGCCGGGCGCACCGCTGTTCCCGGCGAGCGCCGGGGTGGCCCGCGCCCTCGCGGCGCGCTACCGGATCCCGGCCTGGACCCTGCGACCGATCCGTCGCAGCCGCGGGACGGCGATCGCGGACGCGACCCCCGCCTGGACGCCGGCGGACGACGGGCCGGTCCGCGGCGCCGTCGTGATCAGCCACGGCTGGCTGGGGTTCCGGACGATGCACGCCGACCTGGCCGAGCAGCTCGCCAGCGAGGGGTGGATCGTCGTCGCCCCGGACCACGTCGGGGGTGCGCTGGCCGCACAGCACCCCGACGGACGGGTCACCGGCCTCGAGGCGACGCTGATGCCGCCCGATGACGCGCCGGACTACCGGCTCCGCACCGCCGCGCTGGTCGCGCGCTACGCCGAGGACCTCGAGGCCGTGGTGGACGCGGTGGCGGCCGGGGCGCTGAGCCCCCTCCGCCCCCGCGCCGACGGCGTCTGGCTGATCGGCCAGTCGACCGGCGGCGGGGCCGCGACGGCCCTCGCCGCGCGTGACCCGCGCGTCCGCGGGGTGCTGGGCCTCGACCCGTGGGTGCAGCCGGTCCCGTCGGAGGCCCGCGCCGCCCTGGACGTCCCGATGATCGCGGTGCGGAGCGGTGAGTGGGTCGGCAACGGCAACGACCGGCTGCTGACGGCGATGCCCACCGTCGAGCTCCGCGCGGTCCCCGAGGCCCGTCACGCCGACCTGACGTGCCTCGGGTACCTGTCACCGGTCACGCGGCTGGTGGGCCTGACGACGTGCGATCCCCGGTTGCCCCACGACGCAGCGCTGGCGGCGTTCGCGGACCTGGTCGTCCGCTAGCGCCCATCAGGCCTGCGCGGCGGCGTCCGCCTCGATGGCCGCGGCGTTGGCGGCGAACCACGCCTCGGCCTCGGCCGCGACGGCGAGGATCTGGTCGTCGACCGGGGTCGGCAGGGAGGGGTCGATGTCGTAGCCGAAGTAGTCGAAGTGGTACGGGGTCCCGCTGGTGAGGGACGAGATGGCCACCAGCGCCGCGTCGGTCACCGTCGACCAGGGCGACACGTCGTAGCCGACGCTCGTCTGGGTGCCGTCGTAGGCGGTGGTGCTGACCGACCCGAGCGCCCCCTCCTCCACGTCGCCGAGCACGCCGATGAGCAGCGGCACGGCCGACAGGCGGCCGATGCCCTCGAGGGCGGTGACCGCGGAGCCGCGGACGTAGACGTCCGCGTGGGCCAGACCGGCCTCCGCGCCGGACTGGATCGCGTCGACCCGCGGATCGCCCGCGATCTCCCGCGCGAGGTTGCCGAGCGCCTGCAAGGCGCTGCCGTGGACCACCGGATCGGGGGCGCCGACCAGCGGCAGGATCGCGTCGACGAACGCCGACCGCTCGGCGAGGGTGAAGGCGTTGGCCGTCTCGACGCGGAACAGCGCCGAGGTCGTGAGCACCGGGTCGCCGGAGCTGACCGCGTCGAGCATGAAGGCGCTGATCGCGGGGTCGGTCTCCCAGTCCGCCTGCCAGATCTCGTCGACGACGGCGGTGGTGAGGGCGGGGTCCCCGACCGCCTCGGCGGCGGCGATCATCGCGTCGCGGACCCGCGCGTCCGGTCCCGCGTCGAGGTTGAACAGCGTCGCGCCCGCGTCGATGGCGGCCAGCAGGACCGCGGGGTCCGCGTCGGGGACGAGGTGGGTGAGGACCACCTCGGCGTACTCGTCGTCGACCAGGACGTACCCCTCGACCTCCACCGCCCGGTGCGTCGCGGCCATGCCACGCAGCGCACCCGCCACGAGGGCGGGGTCCTCTCCGGTCGCGGCCAGGTAGGTGAACAGCGGCGCGTTCTCCTCGGTCTGGGCGTCGAACGGGAAGGCGACGCCGTCGAAGGTCGCGGCGAGGGCGTCGGCATCAGCCGCACGGGGGTCGTCGCCCGGCGCCTCCTCGGTCATCGCCTCCGCGGGCTCGGTGGCCGCGGCCGGTTCGGAGGAGGCCATCGCCTCGGGTTCGCTCGCGACCGCGGCGGCTGCCTCGGCCGCCGGCTCGGTCGGCTCGGTGGTGGTGTCGGCGGCGTCGTCCCCGCCGCAGGCGGTCAGCAGCAGCGCGGTGAGCGCGATGGTCGTCAGCAGGCGCGTCATCTCTGGTGATCTCCCGTCCGGATCGTGGCGGTCTCGCAGGCGGCGGTACCGTACGCACGTAACGGAACGAGGTGGAAGGGGGGTCACGGTTCCGTAAGCGACCGTGCGGTTCGGTCGACCCGGCGGGCGGCGGTAGCGTCTGGGCCCATGGACCGCTTGGAGACGCTGACCGCCGGCATGCCGCTCATCGTGGGCGGGGACCGGGTGACGACCGTGCCCCCGGACGTCGCCGAGGCCTTCAGGCCAGGCGACGCGATCCTGGTCGTCGCGCCCGCGCGCGGCGTCCACGGCGAGGTGCTGCACCTGCCCGCACCCGAGCGCGACGCCGCCCGCCGCGCCGTCGATGCCGCCGTCAGTGCGTTCGACGCCATGGGCACGGTCACCGACGAGCAGGTCTCGGCGTTCTACGACGCGTTCGCCGACGCCCTGGCCGACGACGACGCGTTCGCGCCGATCCGCGCCGCCAACGAGCGCGACGTCGCGGATGCCCGTGCGCGGGGCCGCTCGACCACCCGGCTGGTGCTCGGCGAGCGGATGCGCGCGGACATGGTCGCCGGCCTGCGCGGCTGGCGGGACATGCCCTCCCAGCGGGGGCAGGTCACCGAGGTGGTCTCCCACGAGGGCTGGAGGGTCGAGCAGGTCGTCGACCGCCTCGGCGTCGTCGGGTTCGTGTTCGAGGGCCGGCCCAACGTGTTCGCGGACGCCTGCGGGGTGCTCCGGACCGGCAACGCGGTCGTGTTCCGCATCGGCTCCGACGCGCTGGGCACGGCGCGGGCGATCGTCGCGCACGCCCTCGAGCCGGCCCTCGCCGCCGCGGGCCTGCCGTCGGGCGCGGCGTCGTTGGTGGACTCACCGGCCCGTTCGGCGGGGTGGGCGCTGTTCAGCGACCCGCGTCTGGCCCTCGCCGTCGCCCGCGGGTCGGGGCCGGCCACGGCGACGTTGGGGGCGGTGGCCCGGCTGGCGGGCATCCCGGTCAGCCTGCACGGCACCGGCGGGGCGTGGATCGTCGCGGGCCCGTCCGCGTCGGTGACGGACTTCGGCGAGGCGGTCCGCCGGTCGCTCGACCGGAAGGTGTGCAACACCCTCAACACCTGTGCGATCACGGCGGACCGCGCCGACGAGCTGGTCGGCGTCTTCCTCGACGCGCTGACCGCGGCCGGCGAGGCCCGGGGGGTGCACGCGAAGCTCCACGTGGAGGAGGGGTCGCGGTCCCACGTGCCCGACGCGTGGTTCGACCGGGAGGTCCCGATCGCGCGGGCCGGGGGCGAGGTGGTCGAACCGCAGGCCGAGGCGATCGCGCCCGACCGCCTGGGGGAGGAGTGGGAGTGGGAGGACTCCCCCGAGGTCACCCTCGTGGTGGTCGAGTCCGTCGACGACGCCGTCGCCCGGTTCAACGCCCAGAGCCCGCGGTTCGTCGCCAGCCTGATCGCCGAGGACCCCGCCGAGCACCAGCGGTTCTTCGACACCGTCGACGCGCCGTTCGTGGGGAACGGCCTGACCCGGTGGGTCGACGGCCAGTACGCGCTCGACAAGCCCGAGCTCGGCCTCTCGAACTGGGAGGGCGGCCGGCTGTTCGGCCGCGGGGGGATCCTGTCCGGCGACTCGGTCCACACCATCCGCACCCGCGCGGTCCAGGACCGCCCCGACATCGACCGGTAGCCGCCAGACCGCGAGCGGAGCGAGCCTGGTCTGGCGGAACGGGGGGACGCGCCGCGGAGCGGCACGACGGGGGTCGGGTCAGGCGCGCAGCGCCCGACGGGGTCAGGGGGCGGAGCCCCCTGGGGTGCCCCCCGTGCGGGCGTAGTCGCGGATCACCTCGTCGATGATGAGCCGCAGCAGCTTCTCCGAGAACGTCGGGTCGAGGTCGGCCTCCTCTGCCAGGAGGCGGAGGCGAGCGATCTGGACCTCCTCGCGGGCCGGGTCGGCGGGGGGCAGCCCGACCTCGCGCTTGTGGGCACCGACCTTGCGGGTGACCTCGAAGCGCTCCCCCATCAGCCGGATCAGCGCCGCGTCGAGCTCGTCGATGCGCGCGCGCAGCTCGCTCAGGACGGGGTCATCGGTCACGTGGTGTGCTCCTCGTCTGTGGCCTGTCGGGGGCGGCGGTCACGGTAGCGGGTCAGCAGCCACCCGAACCGCCGTTGGGCACGTTCGGGATCGAGGGGTCGATGACCTCGACGTGCACGTGGGGCCAGGACGGCTCAGCCGTCGTGTCGTCCACCTGCGAGCGGAACGGCAGCGGCCGCGCGGCTGCGGCCAGGACCGTCTCGCCGGCGACCACCCGGTCGCCCGCCTGGACGGCGAGGCCCTGGATGTGGAGCAGCTTGACCTCCCACGCCGGCTCGTCGTCCGGGGCGATGACCGCGTAGTCGTCGTCGAACCGGCAGTACAGCTCGTAGGTGCCGGCCCGCACGACGGTGCCCGTGACCGGCGCGCGGATCTCGCTGCCCGGCGCGACGACGACGTCCGCGGCGCTCTGCAGGCCCGACAGCCGACCCCTGGACCCGAGCACGATCCCGCCGGCCGCGCTCGCGGCGAGGACCTGGTCGCGGGCGCCCTCGTGGTTGGACTGGTGCAGGCCGATCCGCTCGACGACGGCCGCGGGGTGCACCAGGGTGACCGCGCCCGCGTCCGCGTAGGCGACGAAGGCCGTCTCGTGGACGGTGCGGCCGTCGTCCCACGTCACCGCCCAGGGCCCGAGGGGCGGGGTCACCCCTCCCCGCACGTAGTGCGCGCCGGGTGGTGCGACGGCCTGCAGCGGCGCGGCCGCGGCGGGGAGGGTCGTGGCCAGGGCCGCGAGCGCCACCAGTCCCGCGACCACCCACCGGCGTCCCGCCGCCCGCCGCATGGCCGCTACAGCGCCTTCAGCAGGTTGGCGGTCTCGATGGCCGCGAGGGCGGCCTCCCAGCCCTTGTTGCCGAGCTTGCCGCCGGAGCGGTCGGTCGCCTGCTCCCACGTCTCGGTGGTCAGCACGCCGAAGGCCATCGGGACACCGGTCTCGAGCGCGACCCGGCCGAGCGCGGCGGACTCGCCGGCGACGTAGTCGCAGTGGGCGGTCTGGCCGCGGACGACCGCGCCGAGGGCGACGACGGCATCCACCCCTCCCCCGTCCGCCAGCCGCTTGGCGACCAGCGGGATCTCCCAGGCGCCCGGCACCCAGTACAGCGCGACGTCGTCGTCGGCGACGCCGTGGCGGGTCAGGCACGACGCGGCGCCGTCGACCAGCCGCTGCACGACCGTGTCGTTGAAGCGGCTGGCGATGATCGCCACCCGCAGGCCGCTGCCGTCCAGGCTGCCCTCATGCACTCGCATCGTCGGTGTCCTCGCCGGCGGCCCCGCCCGCCACGTCGCTCAGGGTGTCCAGTCGGGTCAGGGTATGCCCCATCCGGTCCCGCTTGGTCTGCAGGTACCGCAGGTTCTCGGCCGTCGGGGCGGTCTCGATCGGCACGCGCTCGACGATCTCGAGGCCGTAGCCCTCGAGGCCGGCGCGCTTCGCCGGGTTGTTGCTGAGCAGCCGGAGGGTCGACAGGCCCAGGTCGACGAGGATCTGCGCCCCGGTGCCGTAGTCGCGCGCGTCGGCGGGGAAGCCGAGCTCGATGTTCGCCTCGATCGTGTCGCGGCCGTCGTCCTGCAGCTTGTAGGCCTGCAGCTTGTGCATGATGCCGATGCCGCGGCCCTCGTGGCCGCGGATGTAGACGATCACGCCCTCGCCCTCCTGGGCGATCTTGCGCATCGAGTCGTGCAGCTGCGGGCCGCAGTCGCAGCGGAGGGACCCGAAGATGTCGCCGGTGAGGCACTCCGAGTGCATCCGGACCAGCACGTTCGGCTTGTTCTCGGGGCTGCCGTAGACCAGGGCGACGTGGTCGTGGCCGTCCATGTCCGAGTGGTAGCCGACGGCCCGGAAGGTCCCGTAGGGCGTGGGGATCGACGCCTCGGCCAGCCGGTGGACGAGCCGCTCGGACCGTCGCCGCCACGCGATCAGGTCGGCGATGGAGATGATGTGCAGGTCGTGCTCGGCGGCGAAGTCCCGCAGCTCCGGCAGCCGGGCCATGTCGGTCTTCTTCGCGTCGACGATCTCGCACAGCACACCGGCCGGGGCGAGGCCCGCCAGGCGGGCGAGGTCGACGGCCGCCTCGGTGTGCCCGGCCCGCTTGAGCACCCCGCCCGGCACCGCGCCGAGGGGCACCACGTGACCGGGTCGGGACAGGTCGTGGGGGCGGGTGGCCGGGTCGATCAGCGCGTGGATGGTCGTCGCGCGGTCCGCGGCGCTGATGCCGGTCGACGTGCCCTGCCTGGCGTCGACGGTGACAAGGTAGTTGGTCCGCATCGGGTCGGTGTTGTCGGTCACCATCGGCGGCAGCTCGAGGTGGCTGGCGCGCTCCTTGGTGATCGCGGCGCAGATGTAGCCGGACGTGTGGTGGAGGAAGAACGCGATCTTCTCCGGCGTCACGGCCTCGGCGGCCATGATCAGGTCGCCCTCGTTCTCGCGGTCCTCGTCGTCGACGACGACGACGACCTCGCCGCGGCCGACCGCGGCGATCGCGTCGGGGATGGAGCTGAAGCCGCGGCTCACGAGTCACCGCCCGGGGAGTAGGGGGAGGTGACGCCGGCGGACAGCATCCGCTCGACGTACTTCGCGATGACGTCCACCTCGAGGTCGACGCGGTCGCCGACGCCGCGGATGCCGTGGGTCGTCACCTCGAGGGTGTGGGGGATCAGCCCGACGGAGAACCAGTCGTCGCCCACCGCCGCGACGGTCAGGGAGACCCCGTCGATCGTGATCGAGCCCTTCTCGACGACGTAGCGGGACAGGCGGGGTGGCAGGGCGTAGGTGACCGTCGTCCACTCCTCGTGCGGATCGATGGACCGGACCGTCGTGACCCCGTCGACGTGCCCCTGCACCAGGTGGCCGCCGAGCCGGCCGCCGGCGCGCATCGCCCGCTCGAGGTTCACCGGGTCGCCCGGCGTGAGGTCGCCGAGCGCGGTGCGGTCGAGGGTCTCGCCCATCATGTCGCAGGTGAACGAGCCCTCGGGGCGCAGGTCGGTGATGGTCAGGCAGCAGCCGTTCACGGCGATCGAGTCGCCGACCTCCGAGCCGTCGAGCACCACCTGGCAGCTGATCTCGAGCACCGCGGACCCCTCGGCCCGGCGGAGGTCTGCGACCTCGCCGACCTCTTCGACCAGTCCGGTGAACACGTCGTCTCCTCTGTCAGCCCTGGGGTTCGTCGGCATCTGCGCGGCGCGGGTACGCCGTCACCAGCACATCGTCGTCGCACACGACCGCGCTCGCCAACTCGAGCCGCGGCGCGTCGGCCAGGTCGAACCGCCCGGCGACCGGTGACAGGCCCTGCCCGAGGACCACGCCGGCCAGGTGGACCTCGAAGCGGTCGATCAGCCCTGAGGCGAGGAACCCGCCGATCACGCCGGCCCCGCCCTCCACCAGGACGCTGCGGATCCCGTCGGCGTGCAGGGCGGCCAGGGCGTCCTCCGGCGTCGCGGAGTCGAGCACGACGGTGTCGGCGGCGCGATCGGTGAGGAGCCGCAGGTCCGGCCGCCCGCGGAGCCTGCCCCGCCGGTCGAGGACCACCCGACGCGGTTGCGGTCCATCCCACCCGGGCAGGCGGACGGTCAGGGCCGGGTCGTCGGCGAGGGCGGTGCCGCTGCCGACCAGGACCGCATCGACCTCGGCGCGCAGCCTGTGGCCGGCCTCGCGGGCACCCGGGCCGGTGATCCATCGCGACGCGCCGGTGTGGTCGGCGATGTAGCCGTCGATGCTGCTCGCGGTCTTCGCGATGACGAACGGGCGGTCGTGGGTCAGGCCGTGCAGGAACACCTCGTGGACCCGGCGGGCCCGGTCGGCGGCCACGTCGACGTCGACGGCGATCCCGGCGGCGCGGAGGCGATCCACCCCTCCCCCCGCGATCGGGTTGGGGTCGGCCAGCGCGGCGACCACCCGGCGGACGCCGGCGGCGATCAGCGCCTCGGTGCACGGCGGGGTGCGACCGACGTGGGCGCACGGCTCGAGGGTCACGTAGGCCGTCGCGCCGCGGGCGGCCTCGCCGGCCTGGGCCAGGGCGACCGCCTCGGCGTGCGGACCGGGCGGGGGCTGGGTCCACCCCTCCCCCACGACCTGCTGGCCGGCGACGAGCACGCACCCGACGAACGGGTTGGGGCTGGTCCGCCCGCGGCCCCGCTCACCGAGCGCGAAGGCGCGGTCCAGCCGGCTCAGGTCGTCGTGGTCCACCACCGCGCCACGGTACGCGGCGCGTCAGCCCGAGCGGCCGTCGACGGCGTAGGCGGAGCGGCCGGGGCTCGACCGCTTGACGTGCGACTTCATCTCGGTGGCGACCGAGACCATCTGGCGGTGGTCGATGAAGGTCCGCTGGGTGTTGGACGTCGCCCCGATCGCCATGCTGATCAGCCCGTAGCGCTGGGTCTGGCCGCGGCGGTCCTGCAGCTCGAGGTGGCCGCGCTCGAGGTCCTCGGTGGCGTACAGGGCGGGGATCATCTCGTCGAAGCGCCGGATCCCCTGGATGCACACGTCGTCGATGAGGGAGGGGTGGAACACCATCACGAAGTCGTCCCCGCCGATGTGGCCGAGGAACGAGTCGGCGGTCCCGCCGGTGGTGAGCGCCTCGCGGAGGACCTGCGCGGTGGCCTGGATGACCTTGTCGCCCTCGAGGAAGCCGTAGTGGTCGTTGTAGGACTTGAAGTCGTTCAGGTCGACGTAGGCGCCCGCGACGGGCTGGTCGTCCTCCAGCCGGCGGGAGATCTCGGTCTCGATGCGGTGGTTGCCCGGCAGGCCGGTGAGGGGCGAGGCGCCCCGGAGGTCCGCGGCGCGCCGCAGGGTGGTGCGCACGCGGGCGACGAGCTCCATCGGGTCGAAGGGCTTCAGGACGTAGTCGTCGGCGCCGGCGGCCAGGCCCACGACCTTGTCGACGGTCATGGACTTGGCGGTCAGCAGGATCACCGGGATGTGGCTGGTGCGGGGGTCGGCGCGCAGCCGACGGCACACCTCGATCCCGTCGATGCCGGGCATCATCACGTCGAGGAGGACCAGGGCGGGGTCGGACTCGAACGCGCGTTGGAGCCCCTCGGGCCCGTCTCCGGCGACGACGACCTCGAACCCCTCCAGCCGGAGGTTCACCTCCACGAAGCGGCGGATGTCCGTCTCGTTGTCGACCACGAGGATCCGGTCACCGCCCATGCCTCGTCATCCCTCTCTCAGCATCGCCGCCACGAACATCCCGTCCCCGTCGTCGAGGTCGGGTGCCAGCTGCGTGCCGCACCGGGTGGGAGTGCCCACCGCCGGGGGTCGCAGACTGCGCACTGCGGCCACGGAGCGTACTGCATCGACGACGAGATCGGTCTCAGCTTCGGTCCAGGTGCACACAGAGTAGGTGACGCGTCCCCCTGGGCGAACCAGGCGGACGGCGGAGGCGAGCAGGTCGACCTGGGTGCGGGCCAGCGCGTCCACGTCGTCGGGGGTCTTCCGCCACCGCAGCTCGGGCCGGCGGCGGACCACGCCGAGCCCTGAGCAGGGCGCGTCGAGCAGCACGGCGTCGGCCTGCCCCTCCGGCAGGCCGGGGTCGATGCCGTCCGCGGCCAGGGTGGTGACGGCCATGCCCAGCCCGTCGGCGAGGGCGGCCACCCGACGCAGCCGGCCGGGGTGGCGGTCGACCGCGGTGACGGTCAGGCCCTGCTGGGCGAGGTGGGTGGACTTGCCGCCCGGCGCGGCGCAGAGGTCGATGACGTGCGCGCCGGCGGGCAGGCCCTCCGCGGCGGTCACGCCGACCACCTGGGAGGCCTGGTCCTGCACCACGGCCAGGCCGTCGCGGACGACGGCGAGGTCGCCCGGGACGTGCCGTTCGGCGAGGACGACCGCGTGGGGTGACAGCGCACCGGGTGCGGCGGCGATCCCGTCGCCGGTGAGGGCGGCGATGACCGCGTCGCGGTCGGCGACGGCGCGGAGCACCAGCGGGGCGGGGGTGTTGCCGGCCTCGAGGACCGCCCGGGCGCGGGGGTCGCCGAAGCGCTGGCGGGCGAGGGCGACCATCCAGGCCGGGTAGCCCAGGCGCAGGCCGAGCCCCTCGTCGGTGGCCTCGTCGGGCCAGGGCAGGTCGTCGGCGCGTCGGGCGACGCCGCGGAGCACGCCGTTGGCGAAGCCGGTGGCCCGCTGGCCCACGACCTGCCGGGCGACCTCGACCCAGGCGTTGACGACCGCGCGGGAGGGGGCGGCGCCGAAGCGCAGCTCCCACGTGCCCAGGCGCAGGATGTCGAGCAGGTCGTCCTCGACGGCGTCGAGCCCGCGGCTGACCAGGTGGGAGAGGATCCAGTCGAGGGTCCCCTCCACCCGCAGGGTGCTGAAGGTGAGGTTGGCGGCGAAGGACCGGTCGCGGGCGTCGAGGCCGGACTCGCCGAGCACCGCATCGACGACGGGCGACGCCCACGCCTGCTGGTCGTGGATGCGGCGCAGGGCGGTGAGCGCGGTGCGGCGCGACGCGGTGCCCTGGGCCTGCGGGTCGCTCCCGGGCTGCGGGTCGCTCACCGGGTGTCGGCTGCGTCGTCGGTCCGGCCGAGGACCGTCGGGCGGTAGCCGTTGGCGAAGGCGGCGCCGTCCATCCGGGGCTTGCCGGCGGGCTGGACCTCGTCCAGGCGGACCGCCCCCTCGCCGCAGGCGACGACCGGGCGGCCGTCGCGCTCACCGACGACGTGGCCGGGTTCCCCGCTCGCGTCGGTCGGGGTGACCCGGTGCACCTTGAGGCGGCTGCCGTCGAGGGTGGTGTGGGCCCCCGGCATCGGGTTGAACGCCCGGACGGCCCGGTCGATCGCGGCCGCGGGCTGCGCCCAGTCGAGCGCGGCGTCGGCGGCGGCGATCTTCGGGGCGTAGGTGGCCCGGTCGTGGTCCTGGGGGACCAGCGGCAGCGTGCCGTCGACCAGCCCTCGGACGGCGTCGACCAGGACGGGGGCGCCGGCCTCGGCCAGCCGGGCGGTCAGCTCACCGGCGGTCTCGTCCGCGGCGATGCGGGTCTCGTGGGTCACGAGCACGTCGCCGGTGTCCATGCCGGCGTCCAGGCGGAAGCACGTGACGCCGGTGACCGTGTCGCCGGCGAGGATGCTGGCGGGCACCGGGGCGGCGCCCCGGTGGGCGGGGAGGAGGCTGAAGTGCAGGTTCACGAACCCGGCGCCGCCCGCGTCGAGCAGGTCCTGGGGCAGGATCGAGCCGTAGGCGACGACCGCGCAGGCGTCGACCCGTGCGGCGCGGAGGTCCTCGACGACCTCCCGCGGCGTCGTGGGCTGCCAGACGTCGAGGCCGGCGTCGAGGGCGGCGACCTTGACCGGCGGCGGGGTCAGCGCGTACCCGCGGCCGGCGGGACGGTCGGGGTTGGTCACCACCGCGACGACCTCGACGTCGTCCGCGGCGACGAACGCCTCGAGGGCGGGGACGGCCGGCGCCGGGGTGCCGAAGAAGGCGATCCGCATCAGGCGACCGCTCCGCCCTCGGCGTTGGGGAGCTCGGCGTCCGGGCCCTCGGCGTCCGGGAGCTCCTCGGGCGGTGGGGGGTACTCCAGCTCGCCCCTGCGGATGCGGCGCATCGCGTCCTTCCGGTCGTGCCGGGCGAGGTGCTCGATGAAGAGGATCCCGTTCAGGTGGTCGATCTCGTGGGCGATGATCCGCGCGAGCAGCCCCTCCCCCTCCAGGGTCAGCTCCTCGCCGAACACGTCCCGGGCCTCGATGTGGACCTGCAGCGGCCGGGTCGTCGGGTAGAAGAGGCCGGGGAAGGACAGGCAGCCCTCGTCGCCCTCCTGCACCTCCTCGGACTCGAAGGTGATCGTCGGGTTGACGACCGCGCCGTGGGCGTCCTCGGTCTCCCAGGTGAACAGGCGCTGGAGCACCCCGACCTGGTTGGCCGCGAGGCCTGCACCCGCCGCGGCACGCATGGTCTCGAGCATGTCGCCGGCCAGGCGGCGCAGGCGGTCGTCGAAGTCGGTGACCTCGTGGGCCCGCTCGCGCAGGACGGGGTCGCCGAAGATGCGGATGGGCAGCTCGGCCATGGTCAGCAGGTCTCCAGGGGTGGGGTCAGGCCAGCCGGACGGGGTCCACGTCCACCCGGATGCGGCGGTCGTCGCGCGCCCAGGCCTGTCGGAGGGGTGCCAGCGCCGTCAGCGTGCCATGCAGGTCGGCGGTCTTCAGCAGGGCCACGCCGTCGGGGTCCGGGCCGAGGAGGGTGCCCGGCACGGCGGCGCGGACCGCCGCGGCGGCGTCGTCGGCCAGGCTGGTGAGGCGCAGGAGCGACCCGGCCGGCGGGAACCCGAGGACGGCGCGCCGCTCGTGCTCGCCGTCCCAGAAGCCGTCGGGATCGGCGCGCACGAGCGCCTGGAGCCCTGGGTGGTCGGGGTGGGCGGTCTGCACCAGGACCCGGCGGGCCAGCCGGGCGGCGTCGAGCCACAGGCGCAGGGCGTCCTCCGTCGCGTCGACGACCGGGCGGCCGACCAGCACGTCGGGGTCGGCGATCACCAGCAGGTCGGCCATCCCGTCGGGGTCGGACCGCAACCAGTCCGGGCGTGCCACGACGCTGCCCCGGGTCATCACCGCGATCGCCGGTCGGCGGGTCGGGCCGGGCTGGTCGAAGCCCTCCATGTGCGCGACGTCGGCGTCGGGGTGGGTGCGCGCCAGCTCGCCGGCCAGCCGGGACGCACCCGCGCGGAGGGGGAAGCTGTCGGTGCTCCCGCAGTCCGGGCACGGGCGGGGGGCACCGGTCCAGCCGCAGGCGGCGCAGCGCCACGCGTCCGGCGTGGCGGTGGAGTGGGCGGTCGGCCCGATCCCGCCGCCGCACGTGGGGCACTCGAACCGCGAGCGGCACCGTCCGCAGGCGAGCGAGGTGCCGCTGCCCTTCGCCGCGGCCAGGACGATCGCCGTGCCGCCGACCGCGACCACGTCCGCGAGGGCGTCGGCGATCGGGCCGACCAGGCGGGTCCGCCGCGCGTTGACCGGCAGCGTGCGCCGGTCGATGACCCGGACCTCCGGCGCGTGGGCCCGCTCGGTCGCCCGGTCGGCGCGGACACCGATCAGGTGGCCCCCGGCGAGGTGCCGTCTGGCCTGCGCGGACAGCACGCTCGAGGTGAGCACCGCCGTCGCGCCGCTGATCCTCGCCCTCCCGAGCGCGGCCTCGCGGACGTGGTGGCGGGGGTTGCGCTGCTCCTTGAACGCCGGGTTCGCCTCATCGACGACCACGACCAGGCCGAGGTCGCGGACCGGCGTGAGCACCAGCCCGCGCTCGCCGACGAGGACCCCGATCTCACCGCGGCGGGCGCGGAGGAAGACCCGGTACCGCTCGGCGTCGGCCACGTCCCCGCGCAGGTCCGCGGCGAGCGGGCCGACGGCGGCCAGGACGTCGTCCGCCGGGCCGGGCGCGGGGGACGGGACGACGACCAGGGCCTGGTGGCCGGCGGCGACGCACCGGGTGACGAGGTCGACCAGGAGCGGTCCCTCCCCCTCCGTCGGGTGGAGGGGGGCCCGCAGGTGGTAGGCCCGGCCGTCGGGGTCGCTCGCGGCCTTCAGGAGGGGTGAGGCGGTGAAGGGCCGCCAGCGGTCGCTCGGGCATGGCGGCCGATCCGCCGGCGTCGGTGGGGCGGGCGGTCCCCAGGTGGCGGCCTCGCGCTCCACCCGGACGATCCGTGGCGGGAGGGCGTGCCGGATCGCGCCGGACAGGGTGCCCGCGTAGCGGTCGGCGACCCAACGCCACACCGCGAGGTCGTCGTCGTCGAACCAGCGGACGTCGCCGTCGACGGCCTCGACCGGCTTGATCCGGTCGGGGTCGGTCGACGGGGTGTCGGTGACCTCCGCGACCCACGCGGTGCGCGGCCGGCCGTTGAAGCTGACCTTGACGCGGGAGCCGACGCCCACGTCGGCGGCGGGGTCGATGTCCGGGGTGAGGGCGTAGTCGAAGGGCCGGTCGAGGTGCGCCGGCCCGACGTCGACGACGACCCGGACGTACCGGGGTCGGTCAGCGGTCACTCCCACCACCCCACCAGTGTGTCGGGAGACCCGTCATCCTGACGGGTCT